>JBNJFW010000164.1:0-3557 GCA_051747165.1 Elusimicrobiota bacterium
CCCTGTTGAATTGTGTGGGAAAGCTTTTTACCCGAATTTTCCACAAATACTTCATGTCCCTTTATATCCACATTAACCTTTGACGGGACTTCAATGGGTTTTTTGCCTACTCTACTCATATAATATCACCACACATATATCATTAATTCACCGCCGAGGCGGTTTTTCCGGCATTCCTTGTCAGTCAAAATACCGCGCGAAGTTGATATAAGAGCCCTGCCCAGCCCATCAAGTACTTTAGGGACCTCGTGGACCGAAACATACTTGCGGCTGCCGGGACGGGAAACTCTCCTTATTTCACTTATCACCGGGCGGGATTCATCTGTGTACTTTAAATATATCCGCACAATATCCTGCTTATTGTCCTCAATTCTTTTATAGTTTGCTATATACCCCTCATCTTTGAACACCCTGGCAATTTCAAATTTTACCTTGGAGCCGGGTATATCCACATGCGTTTTCTTCCTGGCAAGAGCGTTTTTTATTCTTACCGCCATATCTGCAATGGGATCAGTAACTACCATGATGATTTTGTAACTCCCGGTATTTTACCCTCCGAAGCAAGCCTTCTGAAGCAAATCCTGCATATGCCGAAATCTCTCATATATCCTCTGCTTCTTCCGCACAAATTGCAGCGATTATACTTACGCACTTCAAACTTGTACTCCTTTTTTTGTTTTTCTATAAGTCCTTTACGCGCCATTTTGCTCCTTACTTTTCAAACGGAAAGCCCAACTGCTCATAGAGCCTTTCAGAGAGCTTTCTGTCCTGCTTATCCGTAACTATTGTTATATTCAAACCCTTAACCGTCTTTAATGTATCATCATTAACCTCGGGAAATATTGATTCATCCCTTAATCCCAGGGTCAAATTCCCAAACTTATCGATGCTTCTCTTTAATCCGCCGAAATCCCTGATTCTGGGTATGGCCACCGAAAGCAATTTCCGAATAAATTCATACATTCTTTCCCCTCTGAGTGTAACCATGCATCCTACCGGATCCCCCTGTTTAAGAGAAAAGTTTGATATGGATTTCTTTGCCCTGGTTATAACAGGCTTTTGGCCCGTTATCTGCCTCAAATTTTCAACCGCTTCTTCCAAAACTGTTTTTTCATCCTTAGCGCTGTTGACACCCGTATTAACTACCACCTTTTTAATTTCGGCCACAGCATAATTCGAATCCAGCTTAAACTCCTTCCGGAGTTCAGGAGCAACCTTCTCGGCATACCTGCGGTAAAGCGGACTTTTTATCTGCTTATTCATATTATACTATCATTTCTCCGCATTTTTTACAAACTCTTACTTTTTCCCCGTTTTCCAGTCTATCGGTCTTAACCTTTGAAGTCTGCCCGCATTTAGAGCAAAGCAAAGCCAGATTGGAAATATGCACCGGCATTTCAACATCCATTACCCCGCCCGGGTCCGTCCTCGTCGGCCGCACATGTTTTTTAGAAACATTAATCTTATTTACCACGGCCCGATTCGAGGAAGGCAGTATTCGTACCACCTCTCCCTGCTTTCCCTTATCTTTGCCGGTCTTTATGACAACCATATCTTTTTTCTTAATCTTATACATCTATACAACCTCCGGCGCAAGCGAAATAATTTTGGTAAAATTCTTTTCTCTCAACTCTCTGGCTATAGGGCCAAAAACCCTGGTGCCCAGGGGCTGCATTTTCTCATCAATAAGAACAGCTCCGTTTTCATCAAAACGCAGTACGGTCCCGTCGTCTCTTTTCACCGGATAACGGGTCCTTACTATAACTGCTTTTACAATTTCGCCCTTGCCTATGCTTCCCGAGGGTATGGCATCTTTAACGGTAGCGGTTATAATATCTCCCACCGTAGCGAGCTTTTTCTGGCCTCCTCCGAGAACACTGATGCACAATATCTTGCGGGCTCCCGAATTATCCGCCACTTTTAATACAGACTCCTGCTGAATCATTTTCTTTCCTTTAAACTAATAACCCGCCATCTCTTTAATTTACTGATTGGGCGGATCTCCTCTATAAGCACTTCATCGCCCGAAGAAGAAATATTCTTCTCATCATGAGCATAATATTTTTTGCTTTTCCTTAAAACCTTACCGTACACCCGATGGCGAAACTTTCTTTCAACCTCTACTACCCGGGTTTTATCCATCTTGTCACTGACTACCTTTCCCGCCAATTTTCTTTTATTGGAAATATTATAATTATTGTTTTTCATTTTCTACTTCTTTTTCCCTTATCACCGTCATGATCCTTGCAATGTCCCTCTTTGAATTTCTCAAATCAATTGGATTATCCAGGGCGCCCGAGGCATGCTTAAAGCGCATCTCCATCAATTTCTTTTTTTCCGCTCGCATGCGGTTTTCAAGCTCGGTCACGGTTTCATTTCTGAGATCTTTTACATTAAGCGGCATTATTTATAACTCCCCCTCTGAACAAACTTACAACTCATGGGCATCTTTGCCGCAGCCCGTTTCAGGGCAGTCCGGGCATTTGCTTCATCTAAACCCTCCAGCTCGATAATTATACGGCCTGGCTTTACAACCGCCACATAGTATTCCACATCGCCCTTTCCTTTTCCCATTCTGGTTTCGGCCGGCTGCTTTGTAACAGGATGATCGGGAAAAATTCTTATCCAAACCTTGCCGCCCCTCTTCATATACCTGGTCACCGCAACTCTTGCCGCCTCTATCTGCCTCTCCGTAACCCACACCGGCTCAACAGCTTTAAGACCGTATTCGCCGAAATTCACCATACATCCCCGGGCGGATTTTCCTTTCATTCGCCCCCGATGTTTTTTTCTGTATTTTACTTTTTTAGGCCTTAACACTTTTAACTCCCCGAACTTTCCAGATTTTCACCATTAAAAACCCAAACCTTCACGCCTATATTGCCGTATGTTGTTTTAGCTTCCACAAATCCGTAATCCATTTCTGCCCTTATGGTCTGCAGCGGAATCCTGCCCTCTTTCATCCATTCGGTCCTTGCTATTTCCGCTCCGTTAAGGCGGCCGCTTACGGCAACTTTCACTCCCTTGGCACCGGATTCCATAGCGCGGGCAACAGCTCTTCTCATAACATTCCGAAAACGTATCTTTTTCTCCAAGGCGGTGGCAATGCTCTGAGCAACCAGATGCGCATCAGCATTGGGGTTTTTCACCTGCTCAATATTTACCGTAGTCTGCATTCCGGTCATATCATCGATTTCATCTTTTATCTTCTCGGCCTCAGACCCGCCTTTGCCTATTATTACGCCCGGTTTATCCGTATGTATGGTAACTCTAATATTTTCACCCATTCGTTCTATAAAAACCTTGGATACTCCCGCCCCGGAGGATCTTTTTCTTATAAATTTTCTTATCTTCTCATCTTCGACAATATACCTTGGCATCTCTTTTACATTGAACCACCGAGACAACCAGCCTTTATTGACTCCCAGCCTAAAACTTACCGGATTTACTTTCTGTCCCATCTATTGCTCCACCTCTATCTTTATATGCGCCGTCCTTCTTTTATAAATATCCGCGCGTCGCCCTGGCCATCCAGGCAGGGGTCGGCAACTTTGGGG
>JBNJFW010000165.1:0-3544 GCA_051747165.1 Elusimicrobiota bacterium
AGCGTTGGTTTCCACAATGAAGCAGGAACTCCCGATACGAAAACCCGTAAGGGTATAAGTTGGAGAATCCCCTTGCTTTAGCTATGGGGAGTTGTCAATTGAGAACTGATATTGTTCCGTAATAAGCTTCTCCCTCTTTTGTCTTAATCCTGTAAAGATAAACACCGGATTCCAAATCCCCCTTGTAATCCGCATCCGGGTCAAAAACAACCCGCGGCTTGCGGAGGGAAGCAATTTCACGCCCTTTCATATCTGTTATAAGAACTTCAGATGCTTTAGGACCGAAATCTATGAGGGGGCTTGAAGGGGTTATAAAGCGGCTCGTAGGCCTGACTTCTTCTTTTGCAAGGGTTTCTACTTTTATATTAATGCCCGCATCACAATCATATTCCCCTGCCTGGTTAAGCGAAAATATTTCATAGTTGTACTCCGTAGAAGGTTCTAAACCCGTATCCGTATATTCAACTTTAGAATTACCGGTAACCTCGGCTAGAAAAACCCCGTTACGTTCAATGCGATAAGTATGGGAACTTTCTCCCATCCATTTTATAACAGCCTCGTCTTCACTTACTTGAGGCCGGTAATCCTCGTATTGCTCATCATCGCTTTCAACTTTAACCGGAGCTTTCTGGTAGGTATAAAAACTGAAAGTGCTTCCCTTTACCCCTTCTGCGGAACCTTCATAATCATAATCCGCCGCCGCCCTGTATAGATACTCAGTATTCGCTTCCAGCATATCTATATTTTCCCTAAATACTTCCGCCTTTGCTTTTTCAGTCTTCTGGGTTGTATTAAAGGTATCAGAAGAAACTTGCCGGTAAAGAAAAAATACCCGGGCATTATCACAGGAGCCCAGACTTTCAAGCTCCCCTCTTAATTCAGCCCCTGAAGTTGTCTTTTCAATAACCTCCAGAGTAGAAACAAAGGGCCTGATTGACTTAAGCGCGCTGTTTGCATCAATAATGCCGTGACCGGTTTCCTCATTCCAGTCTTCTGCACTCAGCCTCCGGGCACTTGAATTAATAATTCTTTTCAGGTCTTCAGGCTCCCAGCTTAAACTTAAATTTTTATAACGGGAAACAATTAAAGCAGCCAACCCTGAAGCAAAAGGAGCCGCCATTGAAGTCCCGTGCCAGTTACCATACTTATCTCCGGGCAGGGTGGAAAGTATATCTACTCCGGGAGCTATAACATCCAGAGACTCTCCGTAGTTTGAAAAATCCGCTCTTTCGTCATCTTTGTTGCTTGCCCCCACCGCCAGAACATTATTCAGAGCTGCGGGATACATAACAGAACTTTCCCCGTCATTGCCGCTGGAGGCGGCAAGAAAAAGGCCTTTACCGTAGGCATAATCAACCGCGTCTTCAACTGCTTTGCTGTATTCTCCTCCCAGGCTTATATTAATAATATCGGCTCCCTTATCAGCAGCATATGCTATTGCCGAGCTCAATTTAGCTGAATCCCCCTCTCCTTTTTCATTAATTACTTTAAGAGCCATGAGCCTGCTTTTCCAGCAAACACCCACCACCCCCTCTTCAGAAGACTCAGCTACCGCAATCCCGGCTACATGAGTACCGTGATCGTAGTCATCCCATGGATCATTATCTTCATTTACAAAGTCATACCCATAGCTGCCATTTTCGGGGTCCTCCCACATATTGGGAGCAAGGTCGGGGTGATTGTAATCTATTCCGGAGTCAATTATGGCTATTACAGTTTCTTCAAGCCCGGTCTCTATTTCCCAGCCGTAATGGGCATTGATTCTTACCAGCCCCCACTGCTTATCTTCCATATCTTCAATGCTTGCATACCGGTCCGGCAATTTATATGAATCAATTGAATAAATTATATTGGGCTCTGCATACTCAACTTTTTCACTTGAATTGTATTTCTCGAGAATTTTCTCATAAGAATCTTCCGGCGGTATTTTTATTAATTCCAATCTCAGGTTTTTTATAGAACTCATAAGCCTTCCGCCGGTGTTTTGATGCAGGGAGCGCCGGGCATTTTTACTTACTTTTTCTTTAAATTTAACAAGTATTTCCCCTTCCACGGCCTTTATTTTTCTGCCTTCAATCATATATTCAAATCCGGCTCCAAATACGGAAGAGTATACAGCAGGTAAAATAATAAATAAAAGTAAAAGATATTTTTTAATCATAGCGCCTCTTTTCTAACAAGCCTGTTGTTTTATTAATAATACAAGCCAGGCATTAAATCAAGAAAAGGCGCTTATCAGTTATCGGAAAGGCTTTTTCTGAAATAGTTTATTGTTTTGTTCAGGCCTTCTTCAAGAGAGGTTTCGGGCTCCCATTTAAGTTTTTGTTTGGCCAGGCTTATATCAGGCTGGCGTACTTTGGGGTCATTTTCAGGCAGGGCCTTGTTAACTATAAGGCTTTGGGAATCCGTGATTTCAATTATTTTACGGGCAAAATCCAGTATGCTCATTTCATCGGGGCTTCCGATATTAATGGGGTAGCTGTAGTCTGAAAACATCATTTTGTATATTCCCTCAACAGTATCTTTAACATAACAGAAACTCCTGGTCTGGGTTCCCTTTCCGAAAACTGTAAGGTCCAGTCTCTTAAGAGCCTGGCATATAAAGGTGGGGACAACTCTTCCGTCGCCCTGTCTCATGCGGGGCCCGTAGGAGTTAAAAATTCTGGCTATGCGGGTATTTAATCCGTGCGAACGGTTATATGCCATAACCAGGGCTTCCGAAAACCTCTTTGCTTCATCATAAACGCCGCGGGGGCCAACGGTATTGACGTGACCCCAGTAGGTCTCTTTCTGCGGGTGCTGGCGGGGATCCCCGTAAACTTCCGAGGAGGAAGCCAGAACATAAGAGGCTTTTTTTTCTTTTGCCAGGCCCAGTGTCTTGTGGGTGCCCAGCGATCCCACTTTAAGGGTTTTTATGGGAAATTTAAGGTAATCTACAGGAGAAGCGGGACAGGCAAAATGGAAAACCCAATCCAGCTTTCCTTTTATATAAAGGTATTGTGTTACATCCTGCTGGATGAAATTAAATTTTTTATGGCCTGCCAGATGATCTATATTATCGGTGGAGCCTGTTATGAGGTTATCCATGCCTATAACCTCATGGCCTTCCTCAAGCAGCCTGTCGGTTAGATGAGAACCGAGAAAGCCGGCGGCCCCGGTTACAAGTACCCTCAACGTCCTATACCCGTATAGTTAAAGCCTTCTTTTTCCATTTCAAGCGGGTCAAATATATTTCTGCCGTCAACTACAGACGGAGGCTTTTTAAGAATTTTTTTAATCTTTTGAAGATCAATATTTTTTATCTCATCCCAGTCGGTCAGTATAAGCATAAGATCGCAATCACGAGCTGCTTCATAAAGATTCTTAAAATATTTAACAGAGTCCGGCAGTACCTCTCTTGCGTTTTCAACTGCCTCCGGGTCATAGGCTTTTATAAGAGCGCCTTCCCGGCAGAGCTGTTTTATTATGTCAATTGAAGGAGCATTGCGCATATCGTCCGTATCCGCTTTAAAGGCAAGGCCCAAAACAGCTATTTTCTTTTCCC
>JBNJFW010000166.1:0-3502 GCA_051747165.1 Elusimicrobiota bacterium
TCATTTTTTATATTTAAAAAATGTTGAATGTTTATTTATTAAAGTAAAATTGTTGATTTTATTTGTTATTTCGCTGTCAACAGTTGCGTTCAGCAGGTATAAAACATCGTAATAATCTAAATCAATTGTTTTTAATTCCTCGGGGGTTATAACCCTGGCAGATGCCGGAGCCCGGTAGCGGGCGGCGGAAAGAGCTCTGTCCACAAAGTAGCTTTCGCTGCTCATGAGTGTGTATCCCGGACGGCCGTCAACCAGTAGTACCCGAATTTGCGGTTTTACCTTAAAACTGAAATACCTTATATCGTCCGGGGCCAGTCTGTTGTGTTCCATAGATGTCTGCAGCTCAATTTTTCCCCTGTAATTTCCTTCTTCTCTAAAAACCGGTTTGAAGGTGAATTCTTCTTCTTTTCCTGCTTCTATTTTTTTATTTCCCCTTCTTTCTCCGTTTATGTACATATACAGCTCGGTTTCGGCGCTGTTATTGGACCTGATGAAGCCATTAATTTTCAGGGGTGTATTTATGTATGCCTCTTGTGTTTCAATGTTTTCAATCCAGATGTTTTCATTTCCGCGGGCCACTTCTATCAGCATATAGCTTGCGTTTTCTATATCAGGTATTTTTTCTTCGTCTTTAAATCCCGCCCGGTTGAAATCAGATAATATTATTATGTTTTTATCTATGTTTTCTTTTACCAGGGAAGTTTCGGTTAATTCTTTTATGATTGAAGCGTAATCTGTGGTATACGGGGAGAGTTTTATTTGTTCAACAGCATCTTTTGCCCTTGCTCTCTCATCGCTAAGGTATGTTATAAAATTGAGCTTAGAGTTAAACTCTGCTACGGCAAAACGCCCGGGAATTTTATCAATCAGCTCTCCGGCAAGGTCTTTTGCGGTGTCCAGAGCACTCTCCCTTCCTGTTTTAAATGCCATGCTGTAGGAGGTGTCAATGAGTATGAAATTGTCTACGGTCTCCCGGGCCAGGGGAGTCCGGCGAACCGGCCGGGCGAATGCGGTGATAAGAAGGAGTATAAACAGTACTCTTAACAGCAAAAGCAAAAGCTGGAGCAGCTTAAATTTCCTGATTATTTTTCTTGTCGCGGGCAGAAGAAACTTTACCGCCGGAAAAACTATTATCCTTTTTCTGGGGCGGTTTAGAATGTGAATAATCACCGGAAGAGTCACAAGAGGCAGAAACCAGAAAAATGAAGGGTTGATAAAACTCATACCGCAAAACGCTTTCTTCCTTCAATAAAGCGGGCAAAGGCTTTGTCAAGAGGTATGTCTGTGGTCAGAGGGTAATAGTCAATGCCGTGATTTCTCATGGAGTTTTCCAGGATTTTTAAATGTTGTTTTATTTTTTTCCGGTATTCCTTTCTTATTACGGCGGGCATTGTTTTAAAATGGGCCGAACTTTCCGAATCTATGTACTCTACCGAGCCCTTATGCGGCAGACTGATTTCGTCCGGGTCCAGAATATTAAAAGCTATAACGTCATTTTTCCTGTAGGGGAAATATTTAAGGGCTTTTATCAGCTTTTCCGGCTCCTCCAGAAAATCCGAGAATATTACCAGCAGGCTCCTTTTTTTTATTTTTCTTCCTATTTGATTAAAGGATTTGGTGAAATCTGTCTTTTTATTTACCGGAAGCTTTTCAAGTTTGTTCATAACCTGATGCATATGTGCATGATGGGAGCGGGGGGGTATAAATTCTTCTATATTTTCCGAAAAAGTTATCAAACCCGAGGAATCCCGCTGCTTTATCATAAGATAGGTTATGGCGGCCGCCAGATAGGAAGCATACTCCAGTTTGGAAACTTCACCGGAAGCATAATCCATTGAAGATGAAGTATCTATAACGCAGTAGCCCCTGAGGTTTGTTTCCTCCTGGAACTGTTTTACATAGAACCTGTCGGTTCTGCCGTATATTTTCCAGTCGAGGTGCTTAAGCGAATCACCGAAAGTGTACTGGCGATGCTGGGCAAATTCAAGGCTGTGGCCTTTGTAGGGACTTTGGTGGAGTCCGGATATATAACCTTCAGCCACATATCTGGCCCTCAGGGTCATGGTGGAAATTTTCTTTAAAAGCGCTGCATCAAGTTTAATGGACACTCTTTATAAGGTGTGAAATTATTCCCTGTGAATCCACGCCCTCTGCCTCGGCGTTAAAGTTTGGTATTATTCTGTGCCTTAAAACAGGAGAGGCAAGAGCCTTAACGTCATCGGTGGAAACATTGTAACTGCCGTTTAAAATAGCCCGGGCCTTGCTCCCCAGTATTAAATACTGCGATGCCCTGGGACCGGCTCCCCATGCTACATAGTTGTTTATAAATTCGTCTTTGTCTCCGGGACGGGAGTGGGAAACCAGTTTTACCGCATACTCTATTACTTCATCGGATACGGGAACCTCTCTTACAATGTGCTGCAGTTTAATTATGTCTTTTCCGGAGAGGACTTTTTCGACCTGGGGCTCTTCCCCCATTGTTGTCTGTTTAACTATAGCTTTTTCCTCTTCGCGGTTAGGGTAATCGATATAAATATTGAAAAAAAATCTGTCCAGCTGAGCTTCCGGAAGAAAATAGGTGCCCTCCTGCTCAATGGGGTTTTGAGTGGCCAGAACAAAAAAGGGCTGTTCGATATCGTAAGTCCTGTTGCCGGCGGTTACAGAATATTCCTGCATTGCCTGGAGAAGAGCCGCCTGGGTTTTAGGCGGGGTGCGGTTAATTTCATCAGCCAGGACAACATTTGCAAAAACAGGGCCTTTAACAAAACGGAATTCTCGTTTTCCGCTGGCTTTATCTTTTTCTATAACATCGGTTCCGGATATATCGGAAGGCATAAGGTCCGGAGTAAATTGTATCCTGGAAAACTTCAAATCAAGCAGCTGTGCCAGAGTGCTTACGATTTTGGTTTTTGCCAGTCCGGGAACACCTATAATAAGGCAATGGCCCTTTGAAAAAAGGCTTATAAGAAGAAGATCTATTACTTCTTTCTGCCCTACTATGACCTTATCAAGCTGGCCCAGTATCTTTTCTCGTGACTCCGAAAGCCTGGAAAGCAAATGCTTTTCTTTTTCCGTGGGCATTATTTATTTTTTCTTTTTATGCCTGTTCTTTTTTTTGTTCTTTTTTCTCTTGTGAGTTCTTACTTTTCGTACTTTAGCTCTTTTTCCTTTTACCATGATTTTTCCTTTCTTTTTTTATTTTCCAGAGGCAGGAATTATATCTTAAACAATTTAAAAAAACGATCTTCGTATTGTTCAAAAAGGCCCTTTTCATTTAAGTAGTTTCCCAGCTCATCCAGCTTTTTAGGATCTTTGCGGGCCTCCTTAAAAAGGTATTCAATCCTGTTTCTCACATTTTCAGGTACTCCCTCTGAGTCCGGAAGCATGCCTTTCTGCTCCATTTCCTTTAAATTTTGCGGCGCACTGCGCGCAATATAATCAACTATAAACTTCATGATTGAGATTTCCCAGGCCATATTGGTTCCTTTTATGATCGCGGATT
>JBNJFW010000167.1:0-3502 GCA_051747165.1 Elusimicrobiota bacterium
GTTGAAAATCCCCGGAACCTTAATTTTGAAAATCTGTCCCTGGCATTTAAAAGCAATCCCTTCCTGCGTACGCGAAATTATTCTACCCTTTATATCAGCTTCAGAGTCTAAGGAAAAACTCATTTTGGGTATCTTATAGCTTTTGGCTTTTTGGTATAAATTATCATCGTCGCTGTTATAAATAAAACACCCCTTTTGAGGAATTGCATCCGCTAATTCGAATTTCGCTTTAATTATATTTTCCCGGCTTCCGAAAACACCTATATGAGCATCGCTAATATTAGTAATAAGGCCTGTTTGGGGCAAGGCAATTTCGCATATTTCCTTTATTTCCCCCCTGCTGTTGGCACCCATTTCCACCACAGCCATTTGACATTTTTCTGTAAAGTTGAGAAGGGCGATTGAAACACCTATCCGGGTATTAAAACTGGCGGGAGTAGAGCATACTCTGTACTTATTGCTTAAAACACTTTTAACTAGAGAAACTGTGCTTGTCTTTCCCGCCGAACCAGTAATCCCTATCACCCGGGCATTGATCTTGCGGCGATAGCGTGAAGCGGCCTTGATTAAAGCATCCACACTTGAGTCCACAATAATGTCGCAATTACCCTTTTCACCCACTACATATGCGCCGCGGCTTTTCGCTTCCCCCATAAAGTCATGCCCATCCACTTTTTCACCGTTTATGCAGAAAAAAAGCGAATTTTTTTCGGCCCGGCGGGAATCTATGACAAACTTCTCTATTTCAAGCCGGCCCTCAGTTTTAAGCCGGCCGCCACATAAATAGCTTATCTCGCTCAGATTCACGTCAATTTTTAAATATATTCAGACGCAACCTCTCTATCGGAAAAAGGAATTTTTTTGTCATTGATTATTTGATATTCCTCATCTCCTTTTCCGGCAATAAGAACGCAGTCTCCTTCAGAAGAAAACTTCATAGCCTCCTGAATGCATTCCCTTCTTTCAGGAATAACATAATAATCAGTATCTGTTCTCCTTATTCCCACTTCTATATCCAGAATTATAGAAAGAGGATCTTCATATCTGGGGTTATCCGAAGTGATAAATGCAACATCAGCCAGGTCCCCGGCAATTCTGCCCATAATGGGCCTTTTGTTTCTATCCCGGTTTCCCCCGCATCCGAAGACACATATCAAGCGCCCGCTTGTCATCGGCCTAAGCGTTCTGAGCACATTTTCCAGCGCATCCGGAGTATGAGCATAATCAATTACAAAGAACTTTTCATCCATATTTGATTTGCCATGTATCTCCAGTCTGCCGGGAACCGCCGGCGCCTCCTCTATTATCTTACATAAAGTTTCCATATCTCCTCCTTTTTCCATCCCCCAGCCCAGCGCTGCCAGGCAATTATATACATTAAATTTTCCAACTAAATTTAAATTAACCCTAACCTTATTACCCTTATCATCATAAAAAACAAAATCGCTCCCCAATAAACTCATTTTATCTATGCAAGCCCTGTATTTTGCTTTTTTATCATTTATTCCATATGAAGAAGGCTTGAAATCAAGCAGCTTCATAAGCTTTTTGCCATATCTGTCATCAGCATTTATTAAAGCCGTTTTTGTCCTCAACAACTCAAAAAGATGCATTTTAGAATAAAAATAATCTTTAAATCTTTTATGAAAATCCAGATGGTCTCTGGTAAGATTGGTAAAAACTGCGGCAGAAAATTCCACATCCTCAACTCTCTTTAACTTAAGCCCATGGGAGGACACCTCCATAACAACTTTCTCAACTCCTGCCCTGAGCATATCCGCAAATACTTTTTGCAGTTCATGTGCCATGGGAGTAGTCATGTCAAAATCGCCTTTTTTCCCGTCAAATTCGTAGCCCGGAGTTCCGATTATGCCTGCCTTTCCGCTTTTTTTTAAAATCTCATAAATTAAAAAACTAACCGTAGTTTTTCCATTGGTACCAGTTACTCCAGTTATATCCATTTTTTTAGAAGGAAAACCATAATAAGCCGCAGACCATCGACTCAAAGCCAGGTTCTGGTCTTTTACCTTTATACGGCACAATGCTTTCTTAAAGGTTTTTTCTATTTTCACCGGCTGCGAATCATCAATAACAACAGCCGCCGCCCCCCGCCGGAAAGCTTCATCTGCAAAACAGGCACCGTTAACCTCCGAGCCTTTAAACGCAAAAAAAATATTGCCCTTATCTACTTTTTTTGAATTGACGCTGAAACCGGTTATATTTGAGTCATGCATGCCCTCCACATCAAGAGGCCCGTAATAACTGAAAAGCTCTTTTAAATTCACCGCTCCGCAAGCTCCATTAAGCTTTCCGAAGGAGGAATATTCAGATAACTAACCGATGCCCGCGCAATTTCGGAAAATACCGGCGCGGACACATATCCACCCCAGTGAAAAGGGCCCTCCGGTTCTTCAAAAATAACCAGGATTGAAAGCCGGGGATCATCGGCTGGAATATAGCCTCCGAAAATAGCATTATATTTATCCCTGGAGTAGGTCAATGTCTGAAAATCAAGCTTTTGAGCCGTGCCGGTCTTACCGGCTACGGGATAACCTCTCACAGATGCTTTCTCCCCTGAGCCTTTCTTAACAGCGTCAATTAATATACTATTTAACTTTGATGCGGTTTCTTTTTTTATAACCCTTCTTATGGGCATGGGATTAAATTGCTCAATATCACCGGAAACTTTCATTTTTTCAATAATCTGGGGCTCATACAATACACCCCCGTTAGCTACAGCTGATATGGCGCTTACCAGCTGAAGCCCGGTTACACCGACTTCCTGCCCGAATGAAATCCTGGAAAGGCTTGTGCCCGACCAGCGATCGGGCTTTCTTAAAATGCCTCTTGCCTCTCCCGGCAGACGTATGCCGGTAAAATTACCGAAACCGAAATCTCTGGCATATTTATATAAAAGATTTCTGCCCAGCCTCTCGGCAGTCTTGGCCATGCCAATATTTGAGGAATGCATTATCACCTCCCCGAAAGTGAGCATATCATGAGGTTCAAAATCTCTTATCGGAAAGCCCCCCACAGTATATGTCCCTCCTTCGCAGTCAAATAATTCATCTGTTTCTACTGTACCTTCGTTTAAAGCAGCCGCCGCAGTAAAAATCTTAAACGTGGAGCCGGGTTCAATAATATTGCTAACAGGCTTTATTTTTAATAAATTTGAGGAAGGAGTCCTTTTTGAATTATTGTCATAATTGGGATACGTGGCCATGGCCAGGATTTTTCCGGTATGCGGATCCTGTATAATTGCCATAGCCCTACGAGGCTTGAAAGTGTAAAATCCTCTTTTGAGCTCTCTTTCCGCTATATACTGCAAACCTGAATCGATGCTAAGAAAAAGCCGGGTGCCATCAGTTACAGGGGCCGAATTGTCGGCGTCAAGATAAACAACTCTTCCCCTGGCATCTTTTATCATAGTCTTTTTTTGAGCCTCCGAACGCAAGTAACTGTCAAAACTGTACTCAATTCCGCTTAGCCCCTGATTATCATC
>JBNJFW010000168.1:0-3470 GCA_051747165.1 Elusimicrobiota bacterium
CAAACTCACTTTTCTCCTCTTCGGCCTGGCCGCCGGCCTGCACACCTGCCGCAACCTGGGCAACGGGAGCCTGAGCGGAAACTCCGAATTTTTCTTCCATAGCCGATACCAGTTCCGACAGTTCTATTACCGTCAGCTTTTCAACCTCTTGTAAAATTGTATCCACAGCACTTTTTTTCTTAGCCATTACAGTCATTCCTCCTTTTGTTCGGGTGCCGGCTCATTTTTTTTATCTTTTTTTCCCGCCGGTGTTTCCTCTCCACTTTTATTATTTTTTACTTCAGCGGATTTCTTTTCATTACCGCCGGTTTTAATTTTCTCTTCTTTTTGTTTTGATTTTAAATCATTCTTTCCGGATTCTTCTTTGGCCTTACTTTTTTCTTTCGGTTTACTTTCCGGTTTTTTTTCCAAGTCGGATTTTTCTCCTGTCTTTTTGGCGTCTTCTTCTCCCGAGCCGGCTTTCGCCTCTGTCTTTTCCGCGTCTCCCTGTCCCGGATCAGCTTTTTCTTCTGTCTTTTTTGCTTCTTTTGCCTTTGCATCAGCTTTTCCTTCTGTCTTTTTTGCTTCTTTTTTCTTTGCATCAGCTTTTGCATCAGCTTTTTCCGCTGAACCGGCTTTCTCAGCGCCTTTTTCCTCTAGCTCGCTCTTTTCTTCGCCTTTCTCCTCCGACTTAGCCCCTGATGCTTCGGCCTTGACCGAAGTTTCTTTCTCATCACCGGCTTTATCTTCCATATCAGGCTTTTTATCCTGCAAATCCTTAAGAGCATATATAAATTTCTTTATAATGCCGCTTAAAGTGTTATGAAAATTCTGAATAGGCGCATTAAAAACATTAACTACCTGTCCTATTAATGCATCTCGGGAGGGAAGTTTGGAAATGCGATTTAATTTTTCACTGTCAAATAAATTTTCTTTTATCATTCCGACCTTAAAGGCCATTCTCTCGTTTTCTTCGCAGTACTTGCTGAAAACTTTTATTCCCTGGCTGGGATCACCGTCTGATATAAATACCGCAGTCGGTCCCGAGAGCTCTTTTTGCATTTCAGAAAACCCTTCTCTACTGGCACTTTCAAAAGATCTTTTGGCAAGGCGGTTTTTAACAACCTTTAAATTGCAACCCTTTTCTTTTAAATCTCTCCGCAAATCATTTGCCGTATTTGCATCTATTCCCTGATAATTTACCAGCAATATAGCCTCGGATGAACTTAACTCATCCTTTAAACTCTTTACAAATTGTTTTTTTTCTTGAATGTTCATTTCTTTTATACAGATTTATGCCTCACATTTTTATGCCTAACATTTCCTAAAAAAATTCCGCCAGTCCGAAAAACAAACCAAATACCATCGGCTGACTTCGTACGGCTTGTTTATCTACCGCCGGTTGTATGTCTTATATGAACTTAAAACTTAGGTGATTATAAAAAATATATTTAGTTTGTCAAATTTAAACAGTAAGGTCAAACCCCGGGCCCATTGTTGTGGATAAGGATATTTTCTGTATATACCGACCCTTGGCCGAAGCCGGCCTGCTGCTTTTTACAGCTGCCAGATATGCATTAAAATTTTCCTTAAGCTTGGCATTATCAAAAGATACTTTGCCTATGGCTCCGTGTACAACACCTGTTTTATCCATTCGGAATTCCATCTGGCCTTTTTTCGCTCTCCTAACAGCTTCCCCTACATCTTTTGACACCGTATTGGATTTAGGAGAAGGCATAAGCCCACGGGGGCCCAAAATTCTACCTAACTTAGCCAGATCCCTCATACAGCCGGGGGTTGCAATAAGAATATCAAAGTCCAAGTTTCCCTTATTCACCTCTTCAATTATCTTATCCTTGCCCGCAATGTCTGCTCCGGCTTCAAGAGCTTTTTCCACATCATTGCCTTCAGCGGCAACCGCCACAATCTTTTCCTTTCCGGTACCGTGTGGCAAGACAACGCTGCCCCTTACCATTTGATCGGATTGCTTGGGATCTACACCCAGTTTAATGGAAATATCTATGGACTCATCAAATTTTGCAGTCGCTGTTTTCCTTAAAGCTTCAAAAACCTCATTTATTTCGCCCACCGAGTAAACTCTTCGGTCAACTTTTTCCCTTACAGAAATATATCTTTTACTTCTCATTTAACTAAAAATCTCCGTTGTATCGCCTTTCTTCCTAAAATATATTATTTTTCCCGCTATATAATACCTGTCCTGTGTATCTAATTACCTGCTGTATCTAATTATATACTAGTTGCTTCACTGTCTTTGGCAGGTGAAGCGGCAGCATATTTTTTCCCTGTTGCTTTGGGCACAACAACCACTCCCATACTTTGCGCAGTACCCTTAATTATTTTCGCCGCCTGTTCCATGTCTTCCGTATTTAAATCCGGCATCTTTATCTGGGCTATTTCTTTTACCTGCTGCTCAGTTATTTCTCCAATCTTTCTTTTATTGGGCTCGCCGCTTGCCACTGCTATACCCACCGCCTTTTTTATCAGCGCAGCCGCAGGGGCGGTCTTAGTTATAAAACTAAAGGACTTGTTTTTATAAACCGTTATCTCAACCGGCACCAGCATTCCCGATTCTCTGTTCTTTGTTTTGTCATTAAAGGCCTTGCAAAAGTCCATTATATTAACCCCGTGCTGTCCCAGGGCAGGGCCGACTGGAGGCGCCGGAGTAGCTCCGCCGGCCGGAATTTGAAGTTTTATTTTTGTTTCAACAGTTTTCTTAGCCATTTATATTACCTCTTTTGTATTTTCTCCACAAATTTTATATTTTCTCAACTTTTATATTTTCTCAACCTGTAAAAAATCCAATTCAACCGGCGTGGTCCTGCCAAATATAGTAACCATAACCTTCACTTTCTGTTTTGAATTGTCCGCATCCTCCACCAAGCCCATAAAATTATCAAAAGGTCCTTCAACAATCCTGACCTGGTCACCTTTTTTAAAAGTAACTTCAGCCTGCGGAACCTGACCTTTTTTCTGTTCAACCATATCCACAATTTTTTGAAATTCTTTTTTAGTAAGCGGTACAGGATCGCCTTCACCCAGAAAATCCGTTACTCCCTGAACATTTTTAACCGCCCAGTAAGTACTATCATCAACAATCATGTTTACTAATATGTATCCGGGGAAAAAGTCTTTTTCGACCACCTTTTTTTTGCCCTGCCGCAAAGTTACAACTTCCTTGCGGGGTATCATTGTATCAAATATTTTATCCTCCAGGCCTTTATCTTTAATCATTTTTTCCAGAATACTTATAACCTTTTCTTCCTGCCCCGTATAAGTATTAACCACATACCACCTGGCCTTTGCATTGCTATTGTTTTTGTCTTTTTTTGAATTCATGTTATCTTTTTTTGTACCCATTTTTTTTTCTTTTTTTTATTTATATTATTTTTCTGGATTCATTTCAAATTTTCAATTCAGATATCTGACTTATACCTATTATATGCATATGCTACAATTATATACATATGCTA
>JBNJFW010000169.1:0-3463 GCA_051747165.1 Elusimicrobiota bacterium
GCCAGGAAGATACCGACACGGTATTTTTAGACCAATTTTTTAGTAAATAGTTTATTTTAATCTCTTTATGGCTACTCATAGTAGTCATATTAGTTTAAATATAAACTCTTGTCAAGTATAAGTCAAAAGGTTTGTTTATCTTCTATTTTGACTACTTTAGGTAGTCATTTAGGAATAATTATAAACTTTAATTTTAAATTAATGCGGAGTAAAGTAATATTTGCCTTATGATAAATAATTGTAGCGTTGAACCCATATTTTTAAAAGAAACCCGATAAGTATTTTGACGGAAAAATACGGAAAATGAGTGTTGTTGCTTTAACTATAAAAGGGCTTTAATAGATTATGATTGCTGAACTGCATTAAAAAAGGGCATCTCTTTGATATACTCAGGGGTAATAGAGAGATTTTACCTTACCGAGGTTGTAAAAAAACAAATGAGCTATTATATTAGTAAAAGAATACATCAAAGTTTAGGAATTTAGCCTGCTGGAGTACTTTATGATATGATTGCATGGTTTATGAAAACAAGTCTAAAAAATTACGTTACTGGTATAGTTATACCCTCCCGCCTCATTTCTACAATATCCTTCCATTTGGGAAATAACTTAGAAAAGGTGGAGATGAAATATGTTTCAACATTCACTTTAATACAAATCTGGAAAATGAAAAGAAAACCCATAATGCTTAACAGGCCGGTAGTAATCAAACTAAGGAGGAAGTATGATTTTTAACAAAAAAATAAAATGGGAACCCAATGAGCACTCACTGCCGATGAGCAGGGAAGAAAAGGGTTCTAAAGTTGCGGGGTTGTTCGGTTTTGTTTTTATTCTTGGATCTTCTTTTCTCTTATACTCACTCATATCTAACATAGAAGTAATCCATATAACAATTTCTAATGTAATTTATTTACTATTTATAGCTTTAATTGCCTTTTTTGGAGTATTAATGTTTAATATGTTTTTTTATCGCAAAAACACAAAAATATCCTCCAAAGAAGTTTACTGTATTGAAAAAAGCCTGTTCGGGAAAAAAAATTGGACTGAACCTCTTTCCTCATACCAGGGGGTATTAAAAGAGCATAATGTTTTCAGGGGACAAAATAAGAGAGATCATATTACTTGGAAAATTAACCTTAAGCATAAAGCCGATTCATCTCGAAACATTGAGCTTTACAGCCTCTCTGACTACACGAAGAGAAAGCCTGAAGATTATGATGAGACATGGAAGCATTTTGCCGGTCTTTTGAAGCTTCCCCTTTTAGAAAAAACAAGCGAAGGCATAAAGTCAATAGAACTGCAGCACAAAGATATGTCCCTTAAAAATAAAGTTAGAAATGGATTAGGAAAAATTGACGAATCAGAAATCCAAGCCAAGCCCGGAAAATCATTTAAAATACAAAAGAAGCATGAGGGCTATTTAGTAAGTGTAAAAACAATGAAAGTGAAGGTCCAAATGTTCGTTTTTTTACTTATGTTATCTTCCTTCACCGTGTTTCTTTTTACTGAAAAACATAAAAGCGGTAATATTAATATTCTTTTTTACTCTTTCCTGGCTTTCACACTGTTACTTGCTCTTGGATTTATATGGGAGCTAATTTCTTCAGAAGAACTCTTTTTTTCAAATTCAATGATAAAACATCAGAGAAGGTACCCCTGGGGGGTAAAGGAAAAACAAATGCTTTCTTCCGAAAGTGTAACCAGCGTTGACATAAAAAAACCTGAAAATAATCCCCGTTATCACACACAGTTTCCCATAGTTATAGAGCACAGCGGTAAACCTGTTTATTTCGGAAAATATATGTATAAAAAAGATAAGACTTATATTAAAAACATGCTTGTTAAAACCATATCAGGAAATTGATTTTTTGTAGATTAGAAGCTATATTTAAGAGATATGCTGTGGTTGCTTCCAAGTACCCCTGCGGGGATATAGGCATAATCTATAATAAAAGACTCCGGGGATAAACCCCAGCCGATACGCAAACCTCTTAATGGCTCTTTGCTTACCGTATTATTAAAAGTATAACCTCCGCGCAGGGTAAATATACTATGTATTAAATATTCTCCTCCTACATTAAATCCCAGTCCGGAATCACGGTAATAAACCATATCGGTCATTAAATTGAGGTCTTCACGTACGCTATAATAAGCTCCTGTTCTTATTCCAAGAGGAAGGGGCGCTGCATGCTTATAAACTTTTAAAGGGGTTCCTATATTACAGGCTACAAGAGCAAGATCCAGATTGTCTGAAAAAACATTTCTCCCAAGTACTCCCGCATCCATGGCAAAAGCCGTTGAGCTGTAGCTGTACAGAGACTCGTGAATTATTTTAAGCGAAGCACCGGCGGAAAGTTCTTCTTTTAATTCTCTGGAATAAGAAAAAACTATATTATAAAATCCCGCGTCGAAACTACCCTTTTCTCCGGCATACCTTCCAAAAAGATCCTCAAGAGTCACCTTGGTGGAAGGCACGCTTAAAAACCCAACTCCCAGCCCCAGATTACCTCCCCAGACCCCGGGATATATAAAGCTGACATTCCCGTAAGCTGTATCCTCTATCCACAACATGTAATTAAGGGAAAGAGAAACCTGACTCACAGAAGCCAGCCCCGCCGGGTTTATAAAAACAGAGTCGGCGTCACCGGATACCGCAGTAAAGCTTTCACCCATTCCCGAAGCCCTGGCTCCCGCCGGGATTTTCAGAAAAGCTCCCCCGGAAGTTCCGGCTCCCGAAGCCTTCAGAAGCGAAGATGAACACAAAAAAATCAGACAACAAAATAAAGCTACATAATAAATTGGCTCTTCGACGTTTCATGTGGGTAAATATTGTTAGTATGAATATTTTTTGGTATCATTTTCTCCGAGAAGGAGGAAATGACAATGAAAGACACAAAGTTATTGGAGAAAGCCCTTGGGCTCGACAAACCCTGGCAGGTAGTGAAAGTAAAGTTTAATGAGGAAGAAAAACGTCTGGATATTTACCTTGACTTTCCAAAAGGCAGCAAGTTTAACTGTCCGGAATGTAACAAGAGAAGGTCTGTGTACGATACAAAAGACAAGGAGTGGCGGCATTTGAATTTTTTCGAGCATGAATGTTATCTGCATGCCCGGACACCAAGAACTGACTGCGATGAATGCGGGGTACATTTAGTCGAAGTTCCTTGGGCGCGGCCCCAGAGCGGTTTCACACTGCTTTTTGAGGCAATGGTAATGGAACTGGCCAAGATGATGCCGGTAAAAGCTGTCAGCCGTCTGACAGGAGAAACAGACAACAGGATATGGCGGGTAATAGAACATTATGTTAACGAAGCAAGAAAAGATGTAAATTTAAGTGAAGTAGAACATATGGGAATGAATGAAACCGCTACGAAAAAAGGTCACAATTATGTAACTATATTTGTAGATATGGATAAACGGCGCGCAATAGATGTGGAAGAAGGGAAAAAGGTGGAGGTTGTCGA
>JBNJFW010000170.1:0-3458 GCA_051747165.1 Elusimicrobiota bacterium
AACTTATAAAGCCGATAGCGATGGAGAAGGGCTTGCGATTTGCGATAAGAGAAGGCGGTCACACGGTCGGTGCCGGGGTAGTCTCGGAAGTTATTGATTGATATGTGTTTCCTTAAAGTAAAGAATCAAGGTAAAAGATAAATGGTAGGAGAACAAAAAATAAGAATAAAGCTCAGGGGCTGCGATCATAAGATGCTGGACAGTTCGCTTAACAATATAGTGGAAACTATAACCCGCAGCGGTTCAAAAATTTCCGGCCCAATATTGCTGCCGACAAAGGTGAAGAAATATACGGTTAACAAATCGCCGCATGTTGACAAGCGGGGTATGGAACAGTTTGAAATGAGAATACATAAAAGGCTCATTTATATTCATAATCCGACTGCAATGACCGTAGATGAACTGGGCAAGCTGGAACTCCCCGCGGGTATAGATGTGGAGATTAAAGTCTGATGATTGACTCTATGATGGGAAAAAAACTGGGAATGAGCAGAATCTTTAACAAGGAGGGGAAGGCAGTGGCTGTTACCCTTTTATCCTGCGGTCCCTGTTATGTGGTTGATAAAAAAGGTGACAGGCTGCAGTTAGGATATCTGGAATGCCCTGAGAAGAAATTAAAAAAGCCCCGGGCCGGGTACCTTAAAAAAAGAGGGGTTCCCCCGCTTCGGCACCTTAAAGAAGTTAAAATCCTTGAAAAAGAAGGGGCCGTACCCGAAATAGGGGAGAAGATTTATCTGGACATCTTTGAAGAAGGAGAAAAGGTTAACGTGAAAGGCATATCCAAAGGAAAAGGATTTGCCGGGGTTATGAAACGCTGGAATTTCAGAGGGGGTCCGGGAGGTCACGGCTCCGGATTTACCAGAGGGCCGGGGGCAATAGGAAATGCAAGTGACCCGTCAAGAGTTTTTCCCGGCATGAAAATGGCCGGAAGAAAAGGCGGTAGAACGGCAAGCGTTATGAATTTAAGAGTAGAAGCTATTGACCGGGAAGAAAATATAATTGCGGTTAAAGGTTCGGTAGCGGGGCCCAAAAAGGGCCTTGTGTTAATAAGTAAATCTGGCAGAGTGTAAGATGAAGTTAAAAAAAGCAACATATTCAAAAAGTTTAAAAAGTATAAAATTCAGCCCCAACCTTATTCATGAGGTTACGCAAGGGTATCTTGCCAATTCCCGTCAGAATAGCGCTTATGCCAAAGACCGAAGTGAAAAGTCGGGGGGAGGGAAAAAGCCCTGGAGGCAAAAGGGAACCGGAAGGGCCCGGCACGGAAGTATGCGCTCTCCCATCTGGAAAGGCGGAGGTGTAACCTTTGGTCCCAATACCGAGAGAAATTTAAAGAAACGAATTCCTTCACAAAAAAAGCAAAAAGCCGTTTTGCAGGTTTTAGCCAGAAAAGTATGTGAGGGCAGGGTATTTTTAACAGATGAGATAAAATTGCAGGAGAGTAAGACTCGCTACGCCGAAAAGCTCTTAGTCGATAATCTAAAAGAGGATGCAAAAAGAAAGATTTTAATGATATTGGATGAGAAAGACGAAAAAATATATCGTGCGTTCAGAAATCTTCCCCATGTGGTTATGAAAACCGGGCTGAATTTTAACACATATGATTTGCTCTACGGCGATTTAGTAATATTCACCAAAAAAAGCTGGGATAATTTTATGGCAAAAAGAGGTGTGAAATGACTGTTGATCCGTATAAAATTATAAGAGGTCCGGTGGTTACCGAAAAGTCAACCGCGGAAAGAATGAAATGGAATAAATATAGTATTTATGTCGATGTAAATGCCAATAAAAATGAGATTAGAGAAGCTGTTCAGGAGGCATTTAAGGTGACCGTAGAAAAGGTTAATACAACCAAGATAAAAGGAAAGCCCAAAAGAATGGGCAGGTATGAAGGAACAACACCACTTAGAAAGAAGGCAGTGCTGACTTTAAAAGAAGGCGACAGAATTGCTCTTATGGAGGGTCCCTGATTATGGCTGTAAAAAGATATCGGTCGCTTAATCCGGCCAGAAGAAATAGCACGAGAACGACAAGAGACTGGCTTACAAAGAAAAAACCGGAAAAGTCTCTTACGCGCAAGAAGTCAAAAACCGGAGGCAGAAACAGCAAGGGAAGAATTACTGTTCGTCATCGGGGAGGCGGAAGCAAGCAGAAACTCAGGGTACTTGATTTTAAACGGATACCGTCCGGGCCGGCTGAGGTCAGTGCAATAGAGTATGCCCCCGGCCGCAGTGCCAATATTGCTTTAATCGAGTATAAGGATGGACGAAAGGACTATATAATTCATCCGGATGGTTTAAAGGTGGGAGACACGGTTGAAAGTTCCGATTATGCTCCTCTCCAGCCCGGAAATGCCCGTCCCCTTAAATATATACCCGAAGGTGCTGCTATTCATAATGTGGAACTACGCCCCGGACAGGGAGGGGTAATGGTAAGAGGAGCAGGGGGGGAAGCTTCTGTAACCGCTAAAGAAAAGGATTATGTTTTAGTCAAGTTCCCCTCCGGGGAAGTGAGAAAAATTAAATCAAATTGCAGGGCGACTTTGGGTAAGGTCGGAAATGCCGACCATTTTACTCAGAAGCTCGGCTTTGCCGGAGCCACCCGTCACAGAGGGCAAAGGCCTAGGGTACGGGGGACCGCTATGAATTCGGTGGACCATCCCCACGGTGGAGGAAGAGGTAAAAGTAAAGGTAATAATCTTCCTTCCAATCCATGGGGTAAAAAGTGCAAGGGAGTTAAAACCCGAAAAAAGAAAAAAGCGTCCACAAGAGATATTATAAAGAGGAGAAAATAAATGGCAAGGTCGGCAAAAAAAGGTTATTTTGTAGATGACAGTCTGTTAAAAAAGGTGGACAGGGCAAGAAGACAGGGTCGGAAAAAAACCGCTAAGACATATTCGAGGCGTTCTATGATACTTCCTTCTTTTGTGGGGCTTGTAATACCGGTGCATAACGGAAAAAAGCATGTGGATGTTTATATTGACGAAAATAAAGTCGGGCACCGGCTGGGGGAATTTGCGGCGACAAGGTATTTCAGGGGCCACGGTGCCGCGCATTCAAAAGAAATGGAAGAGGAAATGGGATAGATTAAAAATGGCTACAGCAAAAGCACAAACAAAATATGTGAGGATGTCTCCTTCTAAAATTAATGTAGTACTGGATAGAATCCGCGGAAAGAAAGTGGAAGAGGCATATAGGATTTTACAGGTAACAAATAAAAGAGCGGCCCGGCCGGTCAAAAAGACGCTGGATTCGGCTGTAGCCAATTCTGAGTCGCACGGCAGGATGGAAGGGCTGCGGATTAAGACTGCCTGGTCGGGTCCGGGTCCCTCACTTAAAAGACTTAAGCCCAGAGCCATGGGACGCGCGGATATTTATAAAAGAAGGACGGCGCATATAAAGATAGAGGTGGAGCAATAGATGGGACAGAAAGTAAATCCGGTAAGTTTTAGGCTGGGA
>JBNJFW010000171.1:0-3454 GCA_051747165.1 Elusimicrobiota bacterium
ACGAATACAGTTTTATGTTAAACATGGGCATTATGTACATGGAAGCGGAGAAAGAAGAAAAAGCAGAAGATGTTTTTTCCCGGGTCACTCAGCAGAATCCGGAAGATTTTACCGCCTGGTACCTTCTGGGTCTGGCCAGGCTTTACCTTAAAAATTACGAAAGCGCCTGGGAAGCTCTTAACAAAGCGATTGAAATTGAAGAAGACCCCGACGTCTATTTCAACCTGGGAGTGACGGCGGATAACCTGGGCAAAGAAGAAGAAGCCTATCATATGTTTGAAAAAAGCATTCAAATGGATCCCGACCATGATCTTTCCCTTAACTACCTGGGTTATCTATGGGCAGATAATAATATTAATATAGCCAGGGCAGAAGAATACATAAAAAGAGCGCTTGAACTAAACCCCGACAAACCCGGATACATCGACAGCCTGGGCTGGGTGTATTACCGGCAGGGCCTCTATATGGAAGCCTTTAAAAAAATTCATAAAGCAGCCAAAATGGCACGAGACCCGGAAATCTTCGAACACCTTGGCGATACCTACCTTGCTCTAAATAAACCTGCTGGTGCTTTAAGAATATATCGTGAAACTTTAAAAATGGATCCCGACAACGAAAAACTTTTAGAGAAAATAAATAATCTTAAATAATGAAAAAAATATCAGCTTTAGCGCTAATATTTTTATTAACCGGCTGCGCGGTAAAACCTCCTTCTCCCCCCAATGTGGATTTTTCGGGAATTATGCGCATAAACGGAGCATTTGGAAAAGCCCGGGGAAACTTCCGGATAAACGGATATGAAGACAGCTTTGTAGTAATTTTCAGCGGGCCTGCCGGCATACCTCTCGGGGAAATTGCAGCTGAAGGAGAAGAAGTAAGTATTAAAGGCCTGCCCAGGCAAATGGAGATCTCCTACTTTTTTAAATACTGGCCTGTTTTGTTCTGGCCCGCCCGGGGAAGCGTAACCGACAGTCTTAAATTCGGGGAAATAAAAATAGAATACCGCAACTGGCAAAAAACCTCCAATGGATATTACCCCCGTATTGTTGAAATAAAATCGCCTGAAGCAAGTGTAACCATAACCATGCAGTATGGAAGTTAAAGCCCCCGCCAAAGTAAACCTTTTCCTGAATGTGGGGAATAAAAGAAAGGATTCCTACCATGATATAATATCAATAATGCTTAAAATATCCCTCTTTGATATTATAAAAATAAAAGAGGACACCGAGTTAAAAGTAGAAGCCCCGGCCTGGATAAACCCTGCTGATAATCTTGTATATAAATCAGCAAAGCTGTTTTTTAGACAAAGCGGCATAAAAAAAAGATGCCGCATTATACTTAAAAAAAACATACCCGCGGCTGCAGGTCTGGGAGGAGGCTCTTCCGATGCCGCCACTACCCTTAAAGCCCTGAATACTTTCTTTAAAGCCGGGCTTTCCCTTAAAGAACTTGAGAATTCCGGAAAAAAACTGGGAAGCGATGTAAACTTCTTTCTCCACAAAGGTATATGTCTTTCCCGCGGCCGGGGAGAAGACATAAGCCCTATTGAAATAAAAAAGGAAAAAAATTTTCATATCCTGCTTATAGACCCCGGGATAAACATATCCACCAAGGCTGTATATGACAAATATCCCGGAGGACGGTTGACACATGAGGAAGAACTGATTAAAATCATAGAAAAATGCAAAAATCTGGATTGGCCCCTGTTGCTCAGAAACGACCTGGAAGAAACTGTATTTAATCTTTATCCTGTTCTAAAAAACTTAAAAAAAAGACTTAAAGACCTGGGGCTTTTTCCCCTGCTTTCAGGAAGCGGATCCTGCATGTTCGCCCTGTCCTATGATAAAAAGCAGATGGAATCCGCAGCAGAAGCAATAAAGCTTGAAACCGGCTTCAGGACTTACAATTTAACTGGGGTGTAGCCAAGCGGCAAGGCAGGGGCTTTTGGAGCCTCCATTCGCAGGTTCGAATCCTGCCACCCCAGCCACTTATTTTATTCGAACTCATATCTTTCCCATTTAACTCATCCATTATTTGAATAGCACCAATGGCCTGCTTGCCGGGCCTATCACTACCGTTCTCGGCTCCGGCCCGCAGTGCCTCAGGACTTAAAGACTCGTTATCTTGGTATGTGATGTCAATAGTGGACACCAAATTCCTCATGCCGCAACCGCCAGATTTCTATAGTACTTCTGCAGAAAAGCTGCAGGAGATATATTCCCCAGCCGGCTATGCCTTCTCCGACGATTATAGTCAAGCTCAATATATTCCGTAATTACCCGAATAGCTTCAGCCCTCGTACGAAACTTCATCCCATAAATCAGTTCCGTCTTCAAAATACCCCAGAAACTTTCCATCATAGCATTATCGTAACAATTTCCTTTCCGGCTCATTGAACCGCGCATACCATATCCAAGCAGCAGCGCACGGTAATAGTTAGAACAATACTGACTGCCGCGATCTGAATGCATAATCAGTCCTTCCAGCGGTGTCTTAGCTGTCACTGCCTTATTCAGGGCATTAATCACTATTGATTTTTTCATCCTGCTGCTAAACTCATATCCAACTACTTCTCCATGAAATACATCAATTATTCCTGAAAGATACAGCCAGCCTTCGTTGGTAGAAATATACGTAATATCCCCAACCCATTTTTCATTAGGTCCTTCTGCATTGAAATCCTGGCCAAGCAGATTAGAATATACAGGGAGATTGTGTTTAGAATCCGTTGTAGCCTTGTATTTCTTCTTTTGCTTACAGCGTAGGCCAAGATTCTTGCGTATCCTCCTTATCCGGCATATTCCGGTCTTAAATCCTTTCTCTTCCAGCTCAGGTTTCAGGCGTTTCGGACCATATCTCTCCTTGTGAGCATAATGTTCAACCTTTATCGCCACTTCCAGACGGTTGTTCTCAATCTCCCTCTTTGAAGGTTTACGATTCAGCCAGGCATAATAGCCGCTTCGACTGACTTTAAGTACCCGGCACATTATTTTTATCGGGTATTGGAGCCGCATCTTCACTATGAACACGTACCTCATTGCGACTCTTTCGCGAAGTACGCCGTCGCTTTTTTTAATATGTCAAGCTCCATTTTAGCTTCTGCTAACTCCCGTCTCAGATGGGCGTTTTCCGTTTCAAGATCGCCGGTTTCGTACGCTTTTCCTGTCCTCGTAACTTTTCCGGTTTCATTATACTTGTTTATCCACCCATACAATGTCTCTTTCGGAATCCCCAGTTGGCGGGATGCTTCTACTTTTGTTTTAGTTTCGTTAAGAGCCAGCCTCACAGCCTCTTCCTTAAATTCCTTCGTGTACCTTTGGTTTGGTATTCTTTCCATTTCCGACACCTCCTTCTTTTGTGTCTATCCTACAAAATCGGTGTCCATTAAATCAATCATATACCAGAGGTGATGACAGTGGCAATGCTGGACAGGCTGCTTCATCATTCCAGGGTA
>JBNJFW010000172.1:0-3449 GCA_051747165.1 Elusimicrobiota bacterium
TTGTACCCCGGGGCTACAAGCTTGCCGAGTCGCGCGATAAAGAAAAAACTATTTTTGATTTCGTTATAGATAAGACTATTGAAATAAAGAAAAGCATAATTAAGTTTGCCCTGTTTTTAATTTTTCTTTCCGTGGTGTTTTTTGCCGCCGATGCTTTCTTTTTGCAGTTTACCGGCCCCGGCCGGGCTATTCACAACAGGATATGGCCTCCCGGATTGATAATAGAGTCTGTTCCTTCCGGAGCCGCTGTAGAAATAGAAACGGAATCCGGCAGGAATATTTTACCTGCCCGCTCCCGGACGCCGGTTAATTTGGAAAGAATAAACCCCGGGACATACAGCCTCAGTATGGAGCATGAAGGCTTTAACCGGGTGGATAAAAATATTACGGTAACGGAAACCTCTCATGACGGGAGTAATATTCTTATCCCCGGCAGCAGCAGGGAATATACGGACAGCATAACTCAGAAATTTATTATACCTTTTGAAATTACCCTTCATATTGATTCCAATCCCAGGGAAGCGGATGTTTTTATTAATGAAAGAAAGCTGGGAGGAGTGACGCCGATTACCCTCGAGCTGCCTGTTGACAGATATAATATCGTAATTGAGAAAGAAGACTATGTGCCCCTGGGTGCCCGTCAGATAGGAGAGACCACCGGCCGCTGCGTTTTGGATTTAAGACCCGGCAAGGCTAATGATATAGATGAGCGGTACTGGGAGCTCGATTCGACTTCGCAGGGCCTTTTTTCTTTAAAGGGGAGTTTTTGGAGAGAAGTTTCCATTAATTCAAATCCGGAAAGAGCCAGGGTTTTTATTGATGGTGAACAGGTCGGTTTTACCCCTTATAATGCCCGCCTGCCGGCGGGAGAGCATAAGGTGGAAATATCCAGGGAGGGCTTCACATCCTGGGAAGGCGAGCTTTCTACTGACGAAAAAAAGGAGATTAATGCGGATTTAAAGAAAAAGGTTTTGTTTAATGCAGTGGACAGCCGGAATACTTCAAAAAGACTTGATGCTGATTTGACTATAGACGGATCAAAAGTTAGCGGCAAGACTCCCCGGGAAGTCACTTTAACTCCGGGCACACACCGGATAACTTTTTCTAAAAGTCCGGATTATGAAACATGGTCAAGAGAGATAAATATAGTGGAGCAGAAGAATATTACAGCTCGAATGAAAAGAGGGCGTTATCCTGTAACCGTGGAGGTTCTCGATGAGCAGGGGGGAAACCCTGTGCCAGAGGCTTCTGTTTTGGCAAACGGCAGAAAAGTTGGAGAGACAGGCGGAAATGGTCGGGCTCAAATCAATATCAGTCCGCAGCGGCAGACTCTCAAAATTTCGGCGCCTGGTTATGCTGCAAGAGAGATTACGCATGACGACCCTCTGTCCAATGATTTTGTGAAGGTTTTTCTTTTGAGGGAAGGAGAGGCCGAATACGGTCCACAAAAGCCTGATCCCGAAGCTCAAAACCCGGCCGATGAACCGGAAAGCCCCTCACCCGGTACGGATGAGAACTCCGTAGTTATACTTGACACCCGTCCGGACTTGCCGGGGGCCGAAATTTATTTTAACGGAGAGAAGGTGGGCGAGACTATAAGGCGGTTGGGGGATGTCCCCGGCGGAAGCCATTCAGTGGAAATAGATCATCCCTATACGGGAAGAGTTGAATCTTCGGTTAATATTGAGCCGGGAGAAAGAGTTATTGTGAGGTTTAACAGTGTCGGAGAGGCGGTAATACAATGAAAATATTTAATAAAATCAAGTTGGAATTAATAATGGCGGCTGTTTTAATAGCACTCGGCGCATTCCATGCGGGCAATCTTAATGCTGATATTTCAAGAGCCCGGCGTCTGCTTGAGAAAAACAGGATTACCAGGGCAAAAGAAATAGCCGGGGAGATTCTTGAGGAAGAGCCTGAGAATGAAGAAGCAAAAGAAATACTGAATGAAATTGACGAAATTGATGAAACTATAGAAAAAGGGCTGAATGCCATTACCGAGTTCATTGAAAAAGACGATATAAGCTCGGCCCGGCTTAGAATGAATGACCTGCTGCATTTATCCGGTTATGATGAGCGGATTGAAGAACTTAACAGCAGATTAGCTCAAGAGGAAGCAAAAATAGAGCAAATATATCAGGAGGTTAACAGCTTTTTACAAAAAGCTTTAAATAATTTCTCTGAGAGAAATTACCAAAAAGCAAAGGAATATGTTAAGAAGGTTATAGAATATCAAGAGCATGAAAAAATAGTCCCCTTTCTTCGTCAGAGCGAAGAAATCGATGAAGAATATGAAGATTTAGATGCCGAAACTCTTTTTGATTCAGCCCTCGAAGACCTGGATGCATATGATATGGATGAGGCGATGAAAAAAATCCGGACTATTCTGGACTACAAAGCAGCGCCTGATATAATACGGTACAAAGCATTTTTTATCGAAGCCTTTATTCATAGTTTTAACGAGGACAAGACAGCGGCGGAAATAACTTTTATTGATTTAATTACCCAGGGACTTTCCGAAACATATACAATAACAATATTACCGGAGACCATTTCCCAGGATTCGGAGCTTATAAAGCTCTACAACATGACAAGGCAAAAGTATGAAGAAACAAAGGGAAAATCATACGAAAGCATAGCCGGGCTTGTTCAGAGAGGGTATATGCTTGAAGAGGATATCAGTAAGATCAATGAAGTTATAGTAAGTGCCCGCCGTGAAGTAGTGGATGAGATTTTTGAAATTTCAAAACGCTTTCATGAAAGAGGCCTTTTTCTGGATGCCGCCAGAATGGCCGATAAGGTCCTGAAATTTAATCCTGCAAATCATATTGCCAGATATATTTATGAGTCTTCGATTTTAAGGCTTCTTTCATTTGCCGATCATGCGGATGCAGTTCACCGTAAAGTGCTCTCCGAATCGGTGGATAATTATATTGCCGGCAGATATACAAGGGCCGGGAGAGGATTCAGGCAATTAAGAAAGTTGGATCCTGGAAGATTTAGCCCCATAATAGCCCGTGTAGCAACTGAGGAGGTACAGTATAAAAACCGCCTTAAAGCCGATTCCCTTATCTTAGAAGCGGAAAGGCTTTTAAAACGGAAATTCTATGATGAGGCCGAAAGTAAAATCCTGCAGGCGGTTATACTTGATGAATATAATATGAAAGGCCGGGTTTTGCTGGAGGAAGTAAGGTTTCACCGGGCCAGGGACCTGTAAAGGAAGATTTATATGCAGATTGCAATTGACAAATATTTTAAGGAACTGTTAATTCTTATGAATCAGAAATCTGCTTCTGATTTGCACATATCAGTGGGAAGCCCCCCGTATATAAGGGTTGACAGCGAACTGTTTCCTCTTACCTTTCCCGCTTTAACTGAGGATGAATGTAAAAAAATGCTTTTCAGCATAATGAACAGAAAGCAGATAAGGGCTTTTAAAGAAAACAAAG
>JBNJFW010000173.1:0-3425 GCA_051747165.1 Elusimicrobiota bacterium
AGCCGTAGTGGTAAATATAGGCGTCTATGAGAGCGACTTTAAGTTTATAGGTTCCTTCTTTTTGTCTGTAGCTTTTTCCGTCAAAGTCGGGTATTTTTCGGAATGACTGGGCGGACTGCCAGGAGTGTATGTCGGGACGGTTGCGTATTATTCTTATTTCTCTTTTATACCACCCGTGGCCACCCTGGTAGTGCTGGTAGTCACCCCAGAAGTGCAGGTATTTAAAAAGCAGTCCTTCCACCTCTTTATCCTCAAGGTATTTTTTGCAGGCATTTTTTATTACCGGAAGATCTTTTTCGTGAACCACTTCGTCTGACTGAAGATAGAAAAGCCAGTCTCCGCTGCAGGCTTCTTTTGCTATGTCTGTCTGGTGGGCGTTTTCCATTCCCCGGGGGTATTTTTCTATATCCCAGTGAGTATCTATAATTTTAATTTTAGGGCTTTTTATTGATTCGATTTCTCTGCGAGTGGTGTCGTCGCTGTCTCCTTTGCCTACGGCTATAACGAATTCGTCCACTATGGGAAGAATGGATTTTATCATTTGAGTAACGGGATAATATAGTTTTACCCCGTTTTTAACCATTGAAAAGCCGCTGATTTTCATTTTGTCATAAATTTAGTTAACATAAACTGCCTGCGCATATTGCGAACTAAGATTTTATATATATACTTTGATACAGTCAAATTAATTGCTTTTGAAGTTAAGGTTAATTATAATTAAACGACTGTAAAGATTTAGAAATTATAAATAATTTAATGAATATACTTCACATACTTACAATGCATCAGCCGGCCGGTCTTGAAAACAGGGCATTTCGTTTTATCCAGACCGCAGATAAGTATAACCATTTTGTGCTTGTGGTTAGTAACCGCATTGAGAAAAAGTTTGACATTAAAAAAGAAAAAATAAAAATTATTCATAATGGTATTCCCATGAAAAAGATTGAAGAGATTGCACCGGTAAAGAGGGATAAAAATAAATTTATTGTACTTTATTTAGGCCGGCTTGTTGCGGTTAAGGGAATTTATTCTTTAATAAGGTCATTTAAGTATCTTGATGATAGTTTTGAGTTATGGATAGTAGGTAAAGGAAAAGAAAGACATTCGTTAAATAAACTGGTTTTAAATGAAGGAGTGAGTGATAAAGTTTTTTTTAAGGGTTTTCAATCATGTCCGGATTCATTTTTAAAAGCAGCGGATGTTATGGCGGTGGCTGATGAAATTTAAGGATAAAAAGAAGAAATTTAAGCTGGGGCTTATTATTTTCGGAATTTTAAGCTTTGCGGCCCTTGTGGTTGTGTTCAGGTACGGCGATATAAATTTTTCGCATGCCCTTATTGAGTTTGCCAGGGAAAACGAGCCCGTTCATTCCGATGCCGTGGCTTTAAGCCGCTACGGCAATAAAATCTATCATTATTTGTTTACTTTGTTTTTGGTATACGGTTTTCTGGGAAGGAAAAACAAAAAAAAGAAAAAGTATTTTAAGGTTGCGCTTATATATATAGTGGTTCAGATTATAGCTTCGGGGGTTGTGGTTTCGGGTTTAAAGATCCTCGTGGGGCGTCCCCGTCCCAGGCCGGCCCGGGAAGAAGGTTTTGAGCATAAGCCTTTCAGTCCCCGGACAAGTTACAGGTCCTTTCCGTCGGGACATTCTTCGGATGCTTTCAGTTCGGCCGGAGTGATATGGATGTTTTCCCCCTCTGTTCCGCTTATGGCTGCGTCTTTTGTTTTTTCTTCTTTTATAGCTTTTAGCAGAATTTTGGCGGACAGGCATTATATGCTGGATGTTGTTTTCGGGGCCTTAATAGGCTTTCTTACCGCGCTTGTGCTTATGTATAAAAAATACAATGAAGACGGTGCTTAAAAAGGCAATTTGTTATTAAGTGAAATTATTGCTATTATTTAAAAAATAAGAAGGTGGAAGCGGAGATATAATGCTGGCAAATATAAAAAAATTAAAAGAGCTTTTTCTTGATTGGGGTATTGTTTTACTGGCCATAGGGGCTTCTTTTTCGCAGGATTTCATGCATGCGGGCTTTGCCCTTCTATTCATATCTTTTTTAGTGCGGCTTTTTAAGGGTGAGATAAGTTTTAAAAAATCCGGTCTGGAGATTCCCGTTGCTTTGTTTTTGGCTTCCGGCATTGTGGTGTCGCTTTTCAGCGGGTCCGCCGGGGAGAGCTTTTTGTATTTTATAGAGAGGTTCTGGTATGTGGTTTTTATATTTATAGCTATATATCTTTTTAGGGAACGAGAATTAAAAAAATTCACCCTTTTTGCGGCCTGGGCGGGTATAGGCATAGCTGTGTATACTGTACTGCAGTCTTTAATCGGACTTAATTTTAATCTTGAATTCAATATAGGCGGTATTATAAAGTTTTCGCCTCCGGAACTGAGGGAGGTCTTTTCCATAGGACAGCATCCTGTTTATGCCGGTATCGGTATAATAGGAAGGGGTACGGAATTCGCTCTTCAGATTCTTATGCTTATGTTTTTTATTTACGGGGCTTTTAGAAAGCAGCTGGGCCTTTTTCTGGCTTTTGCGGCCCTTGTTTTTACTTTTGTTTATCAGGTGTGGTTTGCTTTACTGGCAATACCTTTGTATCTTTTTTTCAGTAAAAAAAGACCTGTTCATGCCGCCCTTTCCGCTTTTTTTATTTTAACTCTCTTATGGCTTATACCGGGTTTTTCTTTCAGTTTGAGCGGATGGGAGAGTCTTATACGGTTTTTCAGACAGTCACCCTGGAGAGTTTTAACGGGAACCGGCTTCGGCTTGTTTCGTCAGGCCGCCGGGGCGGCTTCGGTGCCGGATTCTTTTTATTTAAGGCTTCTTGCCGAAGGGGGGCTTATAGGCCTGGGGTCTTTTGTGTTTTTTATGCTAAGTTATTATAAGCTTTACTTTACTGTCCCGCCCTCCACTAAGGAAATATGGCGCAAAAACCACTATGGGTGTATTCTGGCTGTTACCGGTGTGCTTCTGGCGGGCGTTTTTGCCCCCGTTATTATGCATCCTGTCAATGCCATGCTGTTCTGGACTCTTGCAGGTATGGGAGTTAAAACAAAGCAGGGTGGATGGACCCGCCGTCTTGTTTCGCGTTACGGAAACGCTGCGGAAACCAAATAAATTAAAAGAAATGCCGGCGAGTTTTTATATAGAGGCTATTTAAATGACTTCTTCTGATTATATTTTATATTATTTTCTTAAAGCTGGCACCCGGCTGTTTGCTTTTACTCCCAAGTTTATTTCACTTTTCTTTGGACGGCTTATGGGGGCAGCGGCTTTTTTTATAATCCCGAAAAGAAAAAAAATAACTTTTTATAACCTCAGGTATGCTTTTCCCCAAAAAAGCGCACGCTGGTGCCTGGATACAGCTTTTGAGGTTTTTAAGAATTGCGGGGTTAATTTAATGCTTTTTTTGCGCTTTGC
>JBNJFW010000174.1:0-3362 GCA_051747165.1 Elusimicrobiota bacterium
GCGAACGCAGCGAAGTAGCATAGCCAAACATTTCCGCCAGCGGCGCTTCCGCTCTTACAACCTGAATCTGGCCCGGAGAGCTTGCCATATCCTTAACTGTACCCCTGCGGGAATTTAAATCTTCAAGAACATCGCCAAGATACTCGCTCGGCACTCTTATCTCAAGATCAACAATCGGCTCCAGAAAAATCGACTTCCCTTTCAGCAGGGCCTTTTTTGTAGCTTTACCTGCAGCTATTTTAAAAGATATTTTAGAAGAGTCAACCTCATGGAAGGAACCATCGGTCAATATAGCCTCGATATCCGTTACTTCAAAACCGCCCAGAGCTCCACTGCTCAAAGCTTCCCGGAAGCCTTCTTCAACCGCCGGAATAAAGTCTTTGGGTATTCTTCCTTCCCTTATCTGGCTTTCAAACTGTACCCCGCCTCCGGGAGCAAGAGGCCGAACAGTCATTATAACATGGGCATATTGCCCTCTGCCTCCGGTTTGCTTAACAAATTTTTCATTAATATTAACTTTTCCGGTTATAGTCTCCCGATATGTAACTGCAGGCGGCGATACGCGACAATCCGCATTAAATTCTTCTTTAAGCCTTCTTACCACAACTTCAAGGTGAAGCTCTCCCATACCTTTTATTATGTTCTGGCCGCTTTCAACATCCACGGACAACTGCAGAGTAGGATCTTCAGAAGCAAGCTTTCTCAGCGCAGCGGAAAGCTTTTCCTCTTCCGCTTTATTCGCAGGTTCAATAGCCACCGCCACAACGGGCTCCGGGAAATGCATTCTTTCAAGAACAATCGGCTTCTGTTTATCGCAGAGACTGTCACCTGTTGAAGTTTCCTTGGGCCCCACCAGCGCCCCTATTTCACCTGCCTTAAGACTATCACAATCCTCTCTGGTATTGGCATGCATTTGCAATATGCGCGACACTCTTTCCTTCTGGTCTAAATTAAGATTAAAAATCGTGCTTCCTTTTTTTATAGTACCGGAATACACTCGCACAAAAACCAGGCGGCCCACATAAGTATCGGTCATGGTTTTAAAAACAAGAGCGGCAAGCGGTCCTTGAGAATCGGCTTTCCTTATAACTTCCTCTTCCTTTCCGGGCAGCTTTCCTTTTACAGGAGGAACATCAACCGGAGCAGGCAGATAATCAGCAACCGCATCCAACAAAAGCTGAACCCCTTTATTTTTCAATGCGGACCCCATTAATACCGGTATTATCTTGGATTTAATGCAAAGCTTACGGATAGCCTTTTTCAAGGTATCGGTATCTATAGCTTTTTCTTCCAGATAAAGTTCCATTATACTGTCATCTCTTTCAGCAATTTTTTCAATCATCGCTGTTCTCATTTTTATCGCCTCTTCCTTAAGACTCTCGGGAATAGGCTCCGTTTCAAAAACCTGGCCGGTTTTGTCGGTATATATTTTCGCATTCATTTCAATAAGATCAATGAGGCCTTTGAATTCAGACTCCGCCCCTATGGGTATCTGGAGAGCGCAGGCATTTCCCACCTTCATTCTTTCTCTTATCTGCTTTAATACCATTGAATAATCCGCGCCCACTCTATCGAGCTTGTTTATGAAAACAATCCTGGGCACATTGTATTTATCTGCCTGGCGCCAGACAGTTTCCGATTGCGGCTCCACACCTCCTACTCCGCAAAAAACTACCACCGCTCCGTCCAAAACCCGGAGAGACCTCTCTACCTCGACCGTGAAATCTACGTGACCGGGTGTATCAATAATATTTATGGTCTTGCCCCTCCACTTACAGGTTGTAGCGGCAGAAGTTATGGTTATCCCCCTTTCCTGCTCCTGCTCCATCCAGTCCATGACCGCCGTACCCTCATGGGTTTCACCAATCTTATACGTCTTTCCGGTGTAATACAATATCCTCTCGGTAACCGTGGTTTTCCCGGCATCTATATGTGCAATTATTCCTATATCTCTTAAATTTTCTAGTGTCATCAAACTTTCTTTATTCCTAACTGTTTCACAATTTCCACTTATCATTTCTACCATCTGTAATGGGCAAAAGCTTTATTAGCCTCGGCCATTTTATGCATGGTTTCCTTTTTAGCCACTGCCGCCCCCTGGCCTTTAGCAGCCGAGAGAATTTCGCGGAAAAGGACCTCGCTAATCGGACGGCCCTTTCCGGCACGGGCAATTTCTGAGAGCCAGCGTATTGAAAGGGTTATTCCCCTTCGCTGACCGACTTCAACCGGAACCTGATAGGTCGCTCCGCCTACCCGGCGTGATTTAACCTCAAGGAGAGGCTTAATATTATCTATAGCTTTCTCCAGCGCCTGGGGAGGCGTGCAGTTAAGTTCCGAAGCCGCCTTTTCAATAGCTCCGTAACATATCTTCTGAGCAACAGTTTTCTTTCCGTCAAGCATAAACTTATTTATAAGCATCTCAACTACTTCACTGTTGTACCGTGTATCGGTTCTAATTGACCCCAACCCGTATAATTTTTTTCCGCTCATGATTTTTTCTGACCGTATTTCGACCGGCCCTGTTTTCTTCCTTCCACCCCGGAAGTATCAAGAGTCCCCCTGACCACATGATATCTCACTCCGGGCAAATCCTTTACCCTTCCCCCTCTTATCAGCACTATCGAATGCTCCTGAAGGTTATGCCCCTCGCCGGGTATATACGATGCAACTTCCATTCCGTTTGTAAGTTTCACCCTGGCCACCTTCCGCAAAGCCGAATTCGGTTTTTTAGGAGTAGTAGTGTAAACCCTTACACACACGCCCCGCTTTTGAGGGCTGCTCTGAAGAGCCGGCGTGGCCTTCTTTTTTATAATCTTCTTTCTTCCCTTTCTTATTAACTGATTTGTTGTCGGCATAATTTATTTTTCCTTATCTAATTCCTTAACATATACTCCTGTTCCTACAGGAATAAGCTTTCCTATGATAACATTTTCCTTTAAACCCTTTAGCCTATCAACCTGGCCGGATATAGCAGCCTCTGTAAGAATCCTTGTGGTTTCCTGAAACGAAGCCGCTGAAATAAAACTCTCACCGGAGAGCGACGCCTTTGCTATACCCAGAAGTTTAGGCTGATATGTAGCCGGTTTCTTTCCCGCTTCCAGCATTTTTTTGTTATGCCTATCCACAATTTTCTTTTTAACTATTTCTTTTTCAAGAAATGTTGTATCTCCGCTTGACTGAATCTGGACAAAAGAAAGCATCTGTTTAATTATTATCTCAATATGCTTATCGTTTATCTTAACCCCCTGCAGCCTGTATACTCCCTGTATCTCATTAACCAAATACTCTTGAACTTCCTTGTCCCCCTTTACCTCAAGCATATTGTGAGGGTTAATGGGACCGTCCGTAAGCGGTTCCCCGGC
>JBNJFW010000175.1:0-3341 GCA_051747165.1 Elusimicrobiota bacterium
GATTTTGCCCGAAGGGCGGGCTTGCTTCATGATTTGGGGAAAGCTATTGACCGGGAAACAGAAGGAAGCCATGTAGAAATCGGAAGCAAACTTGCAAAGAAATACGGTGAAAGCCACCGGCTTCAAAATGCCATATTAAGCCATCACGAAGATGCACGTCCTGAAACGGTTGAGGCTGTTTTAATTCAGGCTGCCGATACAGTTTCTGCTTCACGTCCGGGTGCCAGACGAGAGCAACTGCAGAACTATATTAAAAGAATGGGCTCGATTGAGAAAATTGCAGCTGAGTTTGAGGGAGTTAAGGAAGCCTACTGTCTGTCGGCAGGCAGGGAGATCAGAATAGTAGTGGAACCTAATAAAATAAGCGAAATTGAGATGTCCGCCCTGGCCAAGGAATGCGCCCGGAAAATTGAGCAAAACATAGATTATCCCGGTGAAGTAAAGGTTACTGTTATAAGAAGCAGCAGGATAATTGAAACCGCAAGGTAATTTCATGAGTGATATGAATCTTTTGTTTATTGCGGATATTGTGGGAAAACCGGGCAGAACTGTTCTTGGAAAACTGCTGGGAAATTTAGTTAAGAGAGAAAAAATTGATTTTGTGATAGCCAACGGCGAAAATGCCGCGGGCGGGCTGGGGCTTACTCCTGATGTTATGGACCAGATTATTGAAGCCGGAGTGGATGTTATAACTGCGGGAAACCATATATGGAGAAGAAAAGAAATACTGGAGAGAATGTCCAGTCCCGTGTTGTTGCGACCGGCCAATTATCCCCCGGAAGCTCCCGGCAGGGGATGGGGGGTTTTTGAAAAAAAAGGAAAAAGAATTTCAGTAATTAACCTTCAGGGAAGAGTTTTTATGGATCCCGTAGATTGCCCGTTCAGGGCAGCTGACCGGGTTATAGCAAAAGTACGGGCTCAATCTGATATTATTGTTGCGGATATGCATGCAGAGGCTACTTCCGAAAAGCTTGCCCTTGCCAGGTATCTCGACGGTAAATTAAATGCTTTAATAGGCACGCATACGCATGTGCAGACTTCTGATGCCAGAATTTTGCCGGGCGGGACGGCATTTATTACCGATGCGGGAATGACAGGCTCAACTGAAGGCATAATTGGGGTGGAAAAAGAAGAGATTATTAAAAAGTTTATAACCGGAATGCCTTTTCGCTTTAAGGTTTCTACCGGAGCGGAAATGCTTGAAGGTGCAATTGTAAAGATTGATATGAATACATGCAGTGCTAAAGGAATAAAAGCGGTAAGAGTAAATTTAGAAGGAGAATGGATTTGAATAACATTATCGAAGGCAAAAGTCATGCTTTAGAAATACGGCGGAAAATAAAAGAGGAAATAGCTGAATATAGCAAAAACTACCGAAATCCGCGTCTTGCGGTTATTATAGCCGGTAATGATGCGGCAAGCTTGTATTATGCTTCTTTAATTAAAAAGGCGGCTTTTAAGGAAGGTATAAACGCGGATATCCATCACATCGAAAAACCTCAAGAAAGAGACGTTATAGAAAGAATTGAAAAACTTAATAGTGATTCTAATGTTGACGGCATAATAATGCAGCTTCCTCTTCCTTCCAACATTGATAAGGCGGCTGTTGTAAACACAATTCTTCCTTTAAAAGATGTGGATGGTCAGAATCCTATCAACCTGGGGCGTTTAGTTGCGGGGCAGCAGTCATTTAAGCCCGCTACCGCCAGAGCGGTTCTTAAGATAATAAAATTAAATGAAATATCCTTGAGCGGTAAAAAAACTGTTGTGGTAGGACGTTCCACCGCAGTTGGCCTTCCAGCCTCAATTATGCTTATTCGCGAAGATGCGGCGGTGTCTGTCTGTCATTCTAAAACTCGTCCCCTAGAAAAATTTACCTCCAAGGCGGAAATTTTAGTTGTTTCTGCGGGAAAGCCTAAGTTAATATCTTCAGAGCATGTTGCCGAAGGAGCAGCGGTTATTGATGTGGGGACAAACGAAGTAGACGGAAAAATGGTTGGAGATGTGAATTTCGATGAAGTTATTAAAAAAGCTTCCGTATCTCCGGTTAAGGGAGGTGTGGGGGCTTTAACAATGGCCTGCCTTCTGGAAAATACCTTTTATGCCTACAAAAAAAATATACACAATATCTGAGATTAATAATATTGCCAGCAGTTTGCTGGAAGAAAAATTTTCTTCTATCTGGATAGAAGGTGAAATATCCAGGCTTACCCTACATTCATCGGGGCACATGTATTTTACTTTAAAAGACAGTGGCTGCGCTATTGATGCTGTCATGTTTAAAGGCGCGCGTTTAAAATCCAAACTAGCCTTTAAACCGGAAAGAGGATTGAAAGTACTAATTAAAGGGAAACTCAGCATTTTCCCCCCCCAGGGAAGGTATCAGTTAATCGTATGGGAAATGAAAGAACAGGGAGCCGGAGATCTTGAAGAGAAATTTCAGAGGCTTAAGAAAAAACTCTTAAAAGAAGGTCTTTTTGATAAAAAATATAAGAAAAAATTTCCTTTCATACCCCAGCTTATAGGTATTGTTACTTCTCCCACAGGAGCAGCTGTAAGGGATATTCTTAATGTTGTAAAGAGAAGATTTTCCAATGTTGATATAGTCATTTTTCCGGCAAGAGTGCAGGGAAATTCGGCTGCTGGAGAAATTGTGGAGGGAATAAGGACTCTCAATAAAAATTATCCGAATATGGATGCAATGATTGTAGGCCGGGGTGGCGGTTCGCTTGAGGATTTATGGCCCTTTAACGAAGAAATTGTAGCCAGGGCTGTATTTGAATCGGCTATTCCCGTGATTTCTGCGGTGGGGCATGAAATAGATTTTACAATATCGGATTTCGCAGCTGATTTAAGAGCTCCGACGCCTTCGGCAGCAGCCGAACTTATAGTAAAAAATAAAGAAGACCTTGTTATTCAGATTGAGAAACTCAATAGGCTAATGAATGATTCGGTTAATAATAAAATCAGGATTTTGACCTCATCTTTAACTTCAATATCCTCTTCCGGAATATTTCTGCGTCCATATAAAATTGTACAGGACAGGGAACAGCAGCTTGATTATGTTTCTGAAAGCTTAAGCAGGGCTTTGGATCACTTACTGGAATTAAAAAACCACAGGCTTTCTTCGCTTGATAGAGAGATAAATTCCCTCTCTCCCAAGCGTACGCTTGCCCGGGGGTATACAATTACTTCTGCTGTTAAAGGGGATAAGCTTATAAAAGGTCCGGATGAATGCAGCAAAGGAATGAAGATAAAAACAATGTTTTCAGAGGGTTCAGTTACGAGTCAGGTGGTTGAGAAGTAGGAGGTTTTACTGATGAATAAAAAAAATGAAAAAA
>JBNJFW010000176.1:0-3337 GCA_051747165.1 Elusimicrobiota bacterium
AGTTGCTCGTTAGAGATCAGTTCGCGCCAGGCAAAGAGGGCTTCTTCTTTCAGCCCGTCGATGTCTTCCAGGCAGATCAGCTTGTTTTTGAAAAAATATTCATCGTAGTTGTAAAAGCTGTTCTCGGTGACCCTTGTAAATTTTATGGTCCGCTCTGGCGGCATGAGCCCTGCTATTTTGCTTAAAAGATGTGTTTTTCCGCTTCCGCTGCTTCCCTGTATTAAAGCATGCAAAGTATCCGGCATTTTGTGACTGGTGGCGATGATAAAAAGGAACTGGCGGTTGTTCTGCTCGCCCACGATGCCGGATTTTTCAATGAGGGTGTCTATTCGGTTCATTAAATCCGGTTTCTCAAGGAAAGCCCGGCATTTATTTTGGGTTGCAGGGTCTAAGGTTATATCGGCGTTTTGCTCCTGTCTCTTCTGCTGCAGCTCCTTGTCGCGGTGTTCTTCCAGAAGGTCTGTCAGCAGGGACAGGTCGCCTTCTATAAGATCGCTTCTCAGTTCCAGTTTCTCGGCTGCCTCTCTTGCTTCTTTCCTTGTCTGTTTGTCCTCGTACAAATCAAGCCGGCAGCGGTATTTAAAGCCCGTCTCTAAATGTTGCACATCAAGGCTTACCAGCATTTTGTCCAGTTGCCGGGGCAGGGAGCCTTTGACGATGTAGCGGGCGGTTTCGGTCTCAAAAATGATTTTGTGAGGGATAGAGGTGTCCAGCTTCGGGGGCTGGATGCTGCCTGGTGGTGGATTTTCAGGTATGTTTTTTTCAATTGAGGAAAGAAGTTCCCGGAACTCTTTTTCCTCTTTGTCCTGATTTTCAAAAGTTTTTCTCTCTTCTATTAGCTGTAGGATTGCTTCTTTGTCGTATTTCAGGTATAGGGAGTTGATATCCTCATTTTCCGGGGTTTCTACAGTGGAGACGTTGCAATGCAACGTCTTTACCAGGTCTCTGCTGTATTTTTCTACTCCTTCTTTTCCCGGCTGGTCGCCATCGAAAAAGAAGATTATTTCTTTTAAGTTTTTGAGTTCTGTGATTGCCGCTTTGTGTTCTTTGGTTAGCCCGTTGGTGCCGTAGGCTGAGAGTACTGCAGTTTTACCGTTGAGACAAGGCAGTGCCTTGTCTGTACCTATTATCTGCAATAGCGTTGCAGTGTCTATAATAGCCTCTGTTATGATTAAAGTTTCGGTTTCTTTTGGCGGGTAGCCAGGGTAAAGTCCCTGCCTGTTTTCTGTGTAATAATGTATTCCGTATTGTGGGTTGCTGTTATTAATCTTTCTGCCGTAAAGACTGGTGATGTTTCCGTTTTTGTCTTTCAATGGAAAGATGATGCAGTGTTTAAGCTTATCAAAAAATTTGCCGGAGTTATAGCCCACCTCTTTAAAATTTTCCAGTCCTCGCTGTTTTAAATAATCTCGTGCCTTTTGGCTTTTTGTAAGGCTTTGTTTGAACTTCTGGAATAATGCCTTGTAGTCGGGGTGTTGGGTTGGTTGAATGATTGTTTTATCTGATTGTTGAGACGCAAAATTTTGCGTCTGTACTGTTCTGCCTATCATTTCTTTTGCTTTCAAAATTGCCTGGTGTTTGCCGGTTCCTTCTTTTTCCTGGATAAACTGGATCACGTCCCCGGTCTTCCCGCAGCCAAAGCAATGATAAGTATTCGTATCTGTGTAGATCTTCATGCTGGGCTTCTCGTCCTCGTGGAAAGGGCATTTGATGTGGCTGTCTCTGGCGGGTTTTATGTCGTAATGTGCCAGTACTGAGGTGATGGGGAGTTTTTGTTTGATTTGGCTTATTTCCATGGCTTAAAACTAATTTTATCTTATTTGGATATTACAAAGAAAAATAAAAATATCCGAAAAAGCAATCCGTTTTTTACAAAAAAGATATATACTTGCCTAAAATATCTTTATTCGCTATTTTTGCAATAAACAAACTATTTTATATGAACCTTGCAGAGAATATCAAAAAAATAAGAGAAGACAGGGGATTTCTTCAAAAGCAAGTGGCCGCTGAGATCGGGTTAAAACCTGCACATTATAATAAGATTGAAAAGGGGTTAGTAGAACCCTCTGTAGAGATTTTGGACAGGTTAGCCAAATTTTACGGGATATCTATTGACCAGCTCGTTCATCTCGAAGGTGATGTGCCTGGCGAAGTAACCATTGAAGATAAAAAGCTCATTGAACAGGTGAAATTAATCCAGGAACTGGATGAAAAAGACCGGAAAACGATCTTTAACATCATCGATACTATGCTTACCAAAAACAAATTCAAAGATTTCTTTAATAAAAATATTGCCAGCCTTTAAATTAGGTAATGGTTTTTTGCAGTTTGTAAGGAAGGCACGAGCTGCAAGCTCGCGCCAGCGTAGGATTACATAGCTCTTATTCCTCCCCGGCTATTTCAAAAATGCACAAATAAAGTCCATCTTCACACTTAATACGGCCGGCCGTTTTATTTCCCTCGCCTTCCCCGGCAAATGAAACATATGGCCTACAGCTTTTGTTATCGAAACAGTTATTATTAAATAAAAAACCTTCCATCTTTCTGGTATTTTTATGATACAGGCAAAGCTCCGGGGCATCACCAGTAGAAAAATATGTGATCAAGTAATCCCCTACGACTCCTTCAATATCAACATCATCAGGAATATGCCAGATAACCTCGCCTGTTTTCTTATCCAGGGCAAATCTATTATTGGTATAAATGTGGGTATCATCAATAAAAAAGTCGTAGAAATCTCCTTTTACTTTCCAGATAACTTTGCCTTTCTCTAAGTTGATGGCGAATATTATAGCTCCTTCCTTTATAGAAGAGTATATAAACAAATATTCATTATCTACTTTTATTTCGCCAATACCGACTTTATTATTTTTCAGTTTGAATAATTTTTCTCCTGTTTTGGGATTCATTATAAAATCTCCTTTTTCTTCATATTCCACGATACTTATTTCTCCTGCTATGGAAGGTGTATAAATATCTTCCTTTTCCGTCCACAGGGTGTCCTTAGTCAATCGGTCAATCGAAGCTATATGTGGAATTTTCTTATAACTGGTTCCATAAATACCTTGAACCGGTTTTTTCTTTGTAAATCTTTCTATAGTATAACGCCCTGGGTATGTCGTATCCGGCAGGGCTGTTTCTTCCCCTGTTTCCAGGTCATAACTTCTTAAAGTATGGCCTGTTTCCAGATATATGATGCCATCTGAAATTATTGGCCCTTCCAGGTCAGAATAATCAATTGGGCCTGGAATTTTAATGGTTCCTTTTACTTGTAAGATTTTATTAACTCTTCTTACGTCATCGGGAATGGATAATTCTGCTTTTTCTTCTTTTAATT
>JBNJFW010000177.1:0-3305 GCA_051747165.1 Elusimicrobiota bacterium
GTCTCCGAAAGCATAAGAAAGCTTCTTCTTGAACCGGGGGGCAGAATATTTCCCCGTACCGAACTTCTTCTCTATGCTGCGGGAAGATCCCAGCATACAGAGGAATTGATACGCCCTGCGCTGGAAAGAGGTGAGATCGTCATATGCGAGAGGTTCATTCATTCCACCCTGGCTTACCAGGGCTACGGAAGGGGCCTTGAAATAAGTTTAATTAAAAAGCTTAATTATATTGCCACGGGAGGCATAAGCCCCGAGCTTGTTATTGTTCTGGATATTGACAGCGCAAGAGGCCTGAAAAGAGTAAAAAAATCCGGGCGGGATTTTGACCGGCTGGAGATGGAAAACCTGAAATTCCACCGGAAGGTAAGACAGGGCTATATTGACATGGCGCGCAAAAGCAAAGACATGGTGGTTATTAACTCCGAACTTCCCCCCGAAATTGTAAACAAGAAGATTATAAGCGTAATTTCCGAAAGAGATTTTATTCCTGCCTGAGTTTTTCTCTGCCTGCCGGGCCCGGATTTGATGATTCCTGTTATTTGGCTATAATTATACAAGGAAATGGAAGATAAAAAATATAAAATCAGTTTAAGCGATATAATAGGACATGAAAAGAACCTGGGTATTCTAAAGAAGTTTGCCCTTTCGGGTAAGACGCCTCATGCCCTGCTTTTCAGCGGGCACTCAGGAGTGGGCAAGAGAAAAACTGCTTTTGCTTTTGCGTCTATGCTATCCTGCCTGGAGCCGGAAAGTGAAGGAGCCTGCGGCAAATGCATTGCTTGCCGCAAGATAAAAAACATGTCCCATCCGGGAATAAACTTTGTTGTTTCTCCTAAAAACGAGGGCAGTTCTGTGGAGTTTGACTTTAAGGGAAGGACTGTTTGTGCTCCTAATATAATGCCGAATAAGGGGAGTAAATTAAGTGAGGAAGAAGGTGCAAAGGGCCCCTCTCTTACGGTTAAAATAAACATATCTCAGATAAGAGAGCTGAAGAGACTGAGTTACCTTAAAGCTGCCGGGGAGAAAGGAAAAAAGATATTTATAATAGATGATGCCAGCCGTATAAGCCCCCAAGGCATGAACTCCCTTCTTAAAATACTTGAAGAGCCTCCGGCGGAAACATATATCATACTCATAACATCCAGGGAGGACATGCTTCTTCCCACCATTGTTTCCAGGTGCCAGAGAATTGAATTCGGCCCTTTAAATTTTAAGCAGATAAAAGAATTTGCCCGGCTGAAGGGAGTTGAGGCCGGTGAAGAGCTTATTGAAGCTTCTTTGGGATCACCCGGAAAGCTTTTAAAGCTTGCAGCCCTGGGCTCCTTTGACATACCGGATACGGAGCCGGAAGATATTTTCACCGCTGCCTCAAAGTGGGCCGGTAAAAGCAGACAGGATAATTTGCACAAACTTAAGGCTTTAATGTCCAAGGAAGCGGCGGGCTTCAGAAAAAATCCAAACCGGGCCGCTTATGAGAAAATTATTTTAATTGAAGAGTCCGTAAACGCTCTGGAGAGAAACGCCAATGTTGATTTGACTTTATCATCTTTGTTTCTTAACCTTAACAGGCTGGCTTCGGGAGGTATTTCATATGAATAAAGTTATTGTTGAAGTGGGCCTTCTGAGAAAGAAATTCTGCGCCGACTCCGGAAGAATCAATACCCTCACCGGAGACCGGGTACTTTTATCCGACAAGGACGGACTGGGCACCGGAATGGTTATAGCTTCCGGAGAGGACATAGATGAAAAGCCTGTATGGAAGATAGTAAGGAAACTTAAAAAAGAAGATTATAAGATTTTAAAGGACAATGAACTTGCCGCTGAATCCAAAGATAACGCGGTAAAAGAAGAAATAGCAAAAGAGGGCCTGGGAATGAAACTTGTTGCCCTGCGCTATTCCTATGGCCGCTCAAAATTATATGTTTACTACACTGCCGAGGGAAGGGTGGATTTCCGGCAGCTTATCAGAAACCTCGGTTCAAGGCTAAAGGTGAGAATACAGATGGTTCAGATAGGGGTAAGAGATGAGGCTTCTATTATGGGCGGTATCGGACTATGCGGACGGGAAGTCTGCTGCTGCCGCTTTTTAAGAAATATTGAAGCGGTAAATATAGACATGGCAAGAAAGCAGAACATTATTCAAAATTCCGATAATATTTCCGGCTGCTGCGGCAGGCTTTTATGCTGTCTGCATTTTGAAAACCGGCTTTACAGTAAAAAAGAAGAAAGACTTCCCGATAAAGGGCAGAAAGTAAATACAGTTAAAGGCAAAGCCCAGGTTTTAGAGCTAAATAAAGAAACAAATAAAATAAAAGTGAAATTTAAAAACGGAGAAGTAGAAGAACTGGACCGCAAAGATATTTCCTGCGGTATGAAGGAAAGGCTAAAGAAATGGATAAAATAATGTTTATAACCACCCCTCTTTATTATGTCAACGCCAGGCCCCACATAGGGCATGGATATACACAGGTGGCTGCGGATACTCTGGCCCGCTATTACCGGCAGAAAGGCAAAAAAGTTTACTTGCTTACAGGGACCGATGAGCATGGAGAGAAAATTTTCAGGGCGGCCCGGGAAAAAAACCTGGCGCCGGAGGATTTTGTGGAAACAGGTGTAAGAGAATTTAAAGAGCTGTGGGAAAAACTTAATATAAAATACGACCGGTTCATAAGAACCACGGAGCAGTCCCACATCGATACGGTGGAGAAAGTTCTTTCCCTGCTTTATGAAAAAGGATTTATTTACAAGGGCAGCTACAGCGGCCTTTATTGCGTTCCCTGTGAAAGTTTTTACACCCAATCTCAAACTGAAGGGGAAAAATGCCCGGATTGCGGCCGGAAAGTCCGCGAACTGAGCCAGGAAAGCTATTTTTTCAAGCTTTCGGCTTTTAAAGACAGGCTTCTTGAGCACATAGATAAAAACCCCCGGTTCATAATGCCCGAGTCAAGAAAAAACGAAATAAAGGGTTTTCTGTCAGATACTCTTAAGGATTTAAGTATTTCCCGCGTTGATGTGGAGTGGGGCATACAGCTTCCCTTTAATCAAAAGCACACTGTTTACGTCTGGGTTGACGCTCTTTTAAACTATATATCTGCTCCCGGGTATATAAGCGATGTAGATACTTTTAAAAAACTATGGCCTGCGGATATGCAGTTTATAGGAAAAGACATACTTAAATTTCATGCGGTTATATGGCCGGCCATGCTTATGGCTCTGGATCTGCCTCTGCCCGGGACCGTTTTTGCTCACGGATGGTGGACTGTTGAAGGAAACAAGATGAGCAAGTCCCTGGGTAATGTAGTTGA
>JBNJFW010000178.1:0-3285 GCA_051747165.1 Elusimicrobiota bacterium
TTTTAGGCCCCTTCTGTAATAATAACTACCGGGGCCAAAATGAAAAAACTGGGCGTTCCGGGGGAGGCTGAATTAAGCGGAAAAGGGGTTTCTTACTGCGCTGTTTGCGACGGGCCATTTTTTAAGGATAAAAAGGTTGTGGTTGTAGGGGGAGGCAATACAGCTTGCGAGGAGGCTTTGTATCTATGCAGGTTCGCATCAAAAGTTATTCTTATCCACCGCCGGGATAGATTAAGGGCGGTAAAAGGCGTTGCCCGCAAGCTGGAAAGAAACCCGAAAATAGAAATAATTTATGAGGAAGAAGTGGCTGAAATAAAAGGTAGTAGCAAGGTGGAAGGGTTAAAACTTAAAAGCGGCAGAGATTTAACTGCCGAGGGAGTTTTTATTTTCATAGGCTATGCCGGGTCTGCCCGGTGGATAAGGTCCTTTGTAGAAAACAAAGAAGGCTTTATAAAAACTGATACTTTGTTCAGGACTTCAAGAGAAGGTGTTTTTGCCGCCGGGGACTGCCGCAGCGGGGCTTTCAGGCAGGTGGTTTGCGCCTGCGGGGAGGGCGCTCAGGCGGCTGAAGAAGCAAGAAAGTATGTAGAGAAAAAGAAAGGAATTTCATATGATTGGTAAAAAAATTAAAGAAATTATTCAGCAAAACAGCACTAAAATAGTTCTGGTGGTTATGGACGGGGTAGGCGATATACCCGAAACGAATTCGAACACAGCTCTGGAGAGCGCCTGTACTCCTAATATGGACGCCCTGGCTTCTAAGTCCGAACTGGGGCTTAGCATTCCTGTTGACCGGGGGATAACTCCCGGTTCCGGGCCCGCCCATGTTTCGCTTTTTGGTTATGACCCCCTGGAGCACGAAATAGGAAGGGGGGTCCTTGAAGCCCTGGGAATAGGTATTGAACTTAAACCGGATGACCTTGCCGCCCGGGCTAATTTTGCCACCCGCACGGAAGAGGGAATTATAACCGACAGGCGCGCCGGAAGAATAAGCACTGAAAAGAATGAAGAGCTTTGCGCCAGGATAAACGAAAAGATTAAGTCGATAAAGGATGTGGGGGTAAAAGTCTATCCCGGCAAGGAGCACAGGTTTGTGGTTATTTTTAACGGCAAAGATTTACATGACAACTTGCGCGATGCCGACCCCCAGCAGACCGAAAAAAAAGAAAAGCTTGTTGAGGCGGGGGATAAAAAATCCCAAAGAGCGGCTTCAATAGCCAATGAGTTTATAAAGAAACTTAATGATGTATTGAAGGATTCCCATCCGGCCAATACCTGTTTGCTGAGAGGCATGGCGAAACTTCCGAAAATAGAAAAGTTTGATGAACTCTACGGGATGAAGTCCTGCGCCATAGCCACTTACCCCATGTATAAGGGCCTTTCCCGCCTGGTGGGAATGGAAGTAAAAGAAGGATTAAAAAACCTTGAGGACGAAATTAGTGCTCTTGAAAGATATTATGAACAGTATGATTTCTTTTATCTGCATGTAAAAAAGACAGATTCATACGGGGAAGACGGTAACCTGAAAGAAAAGATAAAGGTTATAGAAAAATTTGATAAGCTCCTCAGCAAAATAGAAGCTTTAAATCCGGATGTGCTCTGCATTACTGCTGATCACAGCACCCCGGCTATTATGAAATCCCATTCATGGCATCCCTGTCCCTTTTTGCTTAAAAGCCCCTATTGCAGGTATATTAAATCAAAGGGTTTTAATGAGACTGCCTGCCTGACAGGGACGTTGGGAACTTTTATGGCAAAAGACGCAATGCAGCTCATGCTGGCTCACGCCAGCAGGCTTAACAAGTTCGGGGCCTGAAGCCGGATGATATTGCTTTTAAGAAAAAACTAAGTAAAAATTTAGCTTTAGAGCCCCCCCGGATGATTTAAACTATTTTTAGAAGGGGAAATTATCAAAAGGGTTAATGGCATGTCTAATCAAAGTACTTATGCTTTTAAAGAACAAAAAACTTCAATTCTGAATTTGCTCATAGTACAGGAATTAGAAGAATTATAAAAAATACTTAGTATTAAGCATACTTATTACCTTTATGTATTTAATTAGCCCTGCGGGCTTAGTTTCGCATTAAGAGAAGCTGTAAAAAATCAGAGTAGTAAAATAGATGAGAAAATAAGTAAATCATGATGGAAAGATTTTCAATAGTAAAATAAGTTAAAGTGAGGAAACAATTAAAATAATATCAAAAGCATTACTGTTTATATGCATACTTTCAATTTATAAAGCAGCTTCCCTGGAAGCTGCAACTTCTTTTGATTTCAAAATTGAAACAACTCAAAATAATCAGGAGTTCAAATTTTGGGTAGATGATGCGGAAAATTTTGAAATTGACTGGGGAGCAGGCTTCGAAGGTCCCTATAGCGGAAGCACTCTTTTTTCAAAGGAATACGTCTCCCCGGGAGAATATCTCATAAAGCTAAAAGGTAGTGCTGGGAGAATATCTTTCTACGGAGACGGAGACGGAACCCCCGAACTTCTAATTGATATACTTACTCCCGTATCAGACGGAATCGAAGGAATCACCAGTGCCGGGCAGATGTTTCGCGGAGCAAAAAACATTACAACTTTCACCGCAGATAATTTTTTTGATGAAACATCCGGGAATGTTAGGGATATGAGCGAAATGTTCCGAGGCGCATCTTCTTTCAACGAAGATATAAACAGCTGGGACGTTTCAAATGTAACCTCCACTTTCAGAATGTTTTTAGCCGCTGAATCTTTTAACAGTTCTATAAAAGACTGGGATGTTTCCAGTGTAAAAACCATGCGCAGCATGTTTGAAGAAGCTTATGACTTCAACCAAGACATAGGAGATTGGGATGTTTCAAATGTGAAAGATATGTCAAGGATGTTTTGGAGCATTACCCAGGACAACCATTTTTCTGTTTTTAACCAAGACATCTCAGGCTGGGACGTTTCAAATGTAAAAGATATGAAATCTATGTTTTATGGAGCCGAACGCTTCGACAAGGATATTGGCGGATGGGATGTTTCAAGTGTAGAAGACATGTCCTTTATGTTCAGCTATGCGGAGTCCTTTAACCAGTATATAGGTGCATGGGATGTTTCTGAGGTAAGCGATATGTCATATATGTTTGAAAAAGCAACGGTCTTTAATCAGTATATAGGCGGATGGGATGTTTCCAAAGTCACATCCATGAGGGGCATGTTCAGAGATGCCGTTACTTTTAACTATGATATAGGAGAATGGGATGTTTCTAACGTAGAAGATATGGGAAGCATGTTTGAAGCAGCTGACTCTTTTAACC
>JBNJFW010000179.1:0-3284 GCA_051747165.1 Elusimicrobiota bacterium
ATATCATTACATCCCTTATATCCTTTTGTGCATCCCAGGCCTTTTTTATTTTTTTTATTCGTTTGGGCCCTATATTATCTATTTGAGTCAGCTTTTGAATGTCATTTTCAATAACTTTAAGGCTGTCCTCTTTAAACTTATCCACGATTTTTTTTGCCATAACCGGGCCTATGCCTTTTATCATTCCCGAGCCCAGGTATTTTTCAATTCCGTAAGCGGAAGCAGGCTCCACACTTTCATAATTTGTTATTTTAAACTGCTTTCCGTATTTGGGGTGGTTCAGCCACCGGCCCTTTAATTTTAATATCTCTCCCGGATTGGGTTCGGCCAGTTTTCCCGTAACCGTAACCAAATCCTGAAGTCCGTGACTTTAAGCTTGGCCACCGTGTAGCCGTTTTCTTCATTGCTGTATGTTATTCTCTCCAGCCTGCCTTTAAGTTCTTCCTTTATATCAAAGAGATAAGAATTATTCATGGGAGGACTGCTTTACTCAAACTCATATATAGAGGGTATGACAAAAAGAGTGATTGGCGCTTACTACCTGCCGGGGGCGGCGCTGTCATAGTTAAAAACAAAGAAAAAAATGTTTTCATTTCAGTATAACTTTATATATTGTCATTTATTTAGGATGGTTTTACAATTTATAAATTTTAATATCCGGCCTTCTGGGCAATATATATCCCAGCTCTTCGGCTTCCAGATTTTTTACTTCCTTAAAAGTAGATTCGCTTATCAATATACTGTTGGGATATATTTTGCATGACTCCTCTATTCTGGCCGCTATATTAACCGCATCCCCTATTACCGTATAATCTATTTTTTTGTCACAGCCTATATTCCCCGCTATAACCTCTCCGGTGTTGATGGCTATTCTGACAACTATCTCCCCGTAGCGGCTGCTGTTTCTCTTATTAAAATCTTTAAGGCTTTCCAGCATATCCCTGGCGGCTGTTATGGCATTCTGAGCATCGTATAAATCCGCCGAGGCCGCTCCGAAAAGGCCCATTACACCGTCTCCCAAAAATTTATCAACAATACCGTGGTTGTCATAAATGGGTTCGGCCATTGTCTGAAAATACTCGTTCAACAGCCTTACCACCTTTTCGGGTTCATATTTTCTGGTCAGTTTACTGGAATCTTTAATGTCGCATAATAAAACAGTTATCTTCTGCTTGCTTCCGCCTATGACATGTTTTTTCTTCTCAAGAGCTTCGTTTACTACATGAGAAGGTACATACTGCTGAAAAAGCCTCCGGAGCTGTAACTCTTTTTTATGTTCTTTCCTCAATTCCTCAAAGAGCTGCCTCTGTACTTTGGCCACACCCTCCCTCTGAAGATAATCTATACTGAAAGGCTTGGTAAGATATTCGTTAACTCCCAGACTACGGGCTCTTTCGATGTTTTCCATATTGCCGTAAGCAGTTATCATTATGACCTTAATGGTTTCATCTATTTTTTTTATTTCTTCAAGAACATCCAGGCCGGACATATCCGGAAGTCCTATGTCCAGAAACAAAAGGTGGGGTTTGTTTTTTCTGACGTGGGTTATAGCCTCTGTGCCGGTGTGTGCGGTATCTACAAGAAAGTCTCTCTTCTGAAAAAACCTTTGAACAGGACGGCAAAGATTTTCGTCGTCATCAACAACTAAAAGTCTTATCATATGAGTCCCCTTTTAAAAATTGCTCCGGCTAAGTGAAACATGAAAAACAAGCAGATTGCTGAAAAATTCCAACTAGTTCAGTTTGCCTGTTGGGTAATTATAACCGGGGGCGGCGACTTTTGTCAAATTGACAGGACAGCTATTCTTGACTTATTGACAATTACGCTTCAATTTAATAACTTAGTTTTAAGCTTGTTTGGCCTTTGGATTTTGCAGATTCCCGGTTACAAAATTTTCTTTCACCTTTAAATAAGGAGACAAAAATGACAAAGTTAATTACAGCGGTTAAAGACAGGGACCTCAACCGGTTAAAAAAATTATTAACCGCCGGTGAGGATGTAAACAAAAAAACCAGCGAGGGGGAAACGGCCCTGGCGCAGGCAGCGGAAACTAACGAGCTCGAAATTATAAAAGCACTTATAGATGCCGGCGCCGATGTCAACGCCAGAGAACCTTACGAATGGACAGCGCTGATGGCGGCCTCCATGCAGGGGTATAAAGAGGCAGTTAAATTATTGATAGATGCCGGTGCTGACGTTAATGCTAAAAACTATAGGGGATCAACAGCTTTAATAGAAGCCGCCGGCGAAGGCAGGGCTGAAACGGTGAAACTTCTTATAGAAGCCGGAGCAAACGTAAATGCCAAGGCCAGATACGGCTGGACAGCCCTTATTAAAGCTACCTCCGCTTCCAGTGTGCAAAGCGTAAAAGCTCTTATAGAAGCCGGGGCAAATGTAAACGCCAAAAACAATCAAAATACCACTCCTATTATGATTGCCTCTTATGAAGGAAATTCTGAAATAGTGAAAATGCTCATAGATGCCGGCGCTGACGTCAACGCCAAAAACGAATTCGGAGAAACCGCACTTATAAACGCTATGCGCAGCCGCAGTATGGATACAATCAGTCTCTTGACCGAAGCCGGAGCAAATGTAAACGCCAAAAACAATCATGGAGCAACGCCTCTTATAAAAGCAACCGATGAAGGCGATATTGAAATGGTAAAAACTTTAATAAAGGCGGGAGCGGACGTAAATGCCATAGATAACTACGGCATGACCCCGCTTATAATAGCTACAATACGCGGCAGTACTGAAACAGTAAAACTTCTTATAAAAGCCGGAGCCGATATCAAAGCCAAAGATAAAACAAAAGAAACTGCCTTAACCCACGCACAAAGCGAAAGGCATACCGAAATAGCTCAGCTCCTGAAAAAGCATGGCGCCTGAGATTAAAATACTTAAGCCAGTATTTTATCCACTAAAATAAGATAGATCAAAGTTACAAGCGTAAACACAGTTCCCGGAAGGGCTCCTTCCGGGCCCAGTAAAGCCAAGCCGGCTGTGGCCCCGAATATGGAGTTTTTAATTGTAGAGGTAAGAATAATGCTCTTTTTGGTTGCTTCATCCATACTTTTTTTCCTTAGTATGTATTTAACTGCGTAAGCCAGGCCGAAAATCGTAAAAGCGGATATCAACAGAAGCTTTATAATATATTCCGGGTTTAGTAAAAGCAAGTTTCTGTTGACACCCAGTATAACTGCAAAAATAATTCCAAAGCCTCAATTAACCACCGAACCATGAATTTTCGCGGCAAAAGAAGCCAAACCGGCTTTTCTGAATCT
>JBNJFW010000180.1:0-3278 GCA_051747165.1 Elusimicrobiota bacterium
CAAAGTATTTACGTCTTTCCGCAAGTTTTCCCAAAGAAAATCCTGTAGAAGATCAAAATCATGATATGAAGAATCACCCGCTTCGACACTTGCCTCTTCTTCAGATAGCCCGTCCTTCAATGCTTTTTTATATTCCCTTTCAAATGCATCCTGCCATTTATCACTGACTCTCTTATAAAAAAGGAGAACCAATATAAATTTATAATCAACTCTTGTACGAATTAAATCAGCTGCTTTTTTCAACAACCCATAAAGCTCACTTCTTGTAAGTTCTTTTCCAGTTACACTTAGCTGATCAGAAATTATTTCTTCAGGAAGGATCATCTGATATATTCTTTTTCTATTATCATCAGGATTTAAAGCCGTTTTTATCCTTCCGGCTTTTCTTAATTCAGATAAAATAGCAGAAACCTCATCTTTATTATGCTGATATTTTTTATTGAATAAACTGGCAACTTCTTCCATTTCAAACTTTTGTTTTTGATATTTTGAACATAAATCATCATATCTCTGTTCCAGCCAGTTCTGTAAATTCATATTAGTTTTAGTCGACATATCTATATTCTCCTTAAATATTACCTAAGCTTTTTGTATTTTGCTTGGCTGTTAAGTACGATAATATAAAACATTGTATTTGTCAACTATTTTGCTCTTTGAATATTAAAATTTCGTGCCCTCCCAAAAGAAATTGGCGAAAAAAAATAATAAACCGGAGTTGCTCCGCAACTCTACCGATTGAAGGGTAAGAATATCTGTCTAACTAGCACCGCCTAATTAGACAGATATTCAGGGCAGGATATTAAAGCGAGGTCACCTTATAGCTCTGCGGATGAAAATCGCAGTAGCTTACAAGGCGGACGAGCTTCCGGGAGAGCCGACAGCTTGTCTTAAAAGACAGTACTATATCAATAGATATAGAGAGAACACATATTAACATTCAAGTGCTCTCAGCTGTCGGGGATGGATGGGATGGAGCAGTCCAAGGGCCAGCAACGTGGCCGTGGGCTGCGGGGGGGAACATGATCACAAAGTGGCAGTTAATTTTTAACAGTAGATATTATGCAGCAAGAAGTTGCTCAAAATAAGTTCGTTCTAACAGAAGTTGGAGCCACCATACGAAGTTTTCCACATTTTTGGAAAACCAGAATGGTGGAGGCGGCGGGAATCGAACCCGCGTCCAGTAACCGCCTACTGAAGCGTCTACAGGCTTAGTATCGGTTTAATTTCTTCCGCGACGGCCCGAAACAGCCATACTACGGAAGGGTTCCCCTTAAGTTTCGCCAAAATACCCGGGGATGGCATTTCAGCTACTCCCGCTTTTATGATACCCTTCGGCGAACCAACGGGTGAATCCGCCGGGGCAGGTTGCCTTTTTTAGGCAGCCAACGCTAGATTATCGTCTGCGTTTACTTGTTGACGGCTTTTTAAGTGCTGCCGACAAACACTACCTGCAACTCCAATATGCCACGGCTACTGTCGAACCCTAGCGCCCCCTTGCACTTATATGTTAGCACAAAACTTTGTTTATTTCAATTTGCTGAGATACTGCGTCTTTACTAATTAAATTTAATTTGCTACAAGATGGATGTTGGTGTTTTAATTAAAGGAGGATTTTTTTATGTTTGCAAAAACTTTACTTTCATGTGCTTTTGTTATTTTAACCGCAAGCGCGGCCCGGGCGGATTTTCTGAGAGAAGCTCTCCAGCAGGAGGTAAAAAATGTTCTTACTCCGGTTGTGCGGGACATAGGCCTGGGAATTTCATCAGGAATGAACACCAAAGCGGGTTCTCTTTCTTTTCCGGGATTTGAAGCTTCTGCCAAGTCAGGCTTTATATCGGTTTCATCGGATAATGAGCTTATCGATTCAGATTATACTGCTGCCCCTGTTCTGTCCGCAGAAGCGGGCCTGCCGGGAAATGTTGACGTTTTTATGCGGGGAATGGCCTTGTCTTTAGGAGGGGAAACCATAAGTATTTTAGGAGGAGGAGTACGATATACACTCATAGATGATTCTCCTCTTTTACCCTTGCCTTCAGTTTCCGCCACAGCGGGAATGAACCGCCTGGGTACCGGAGACAATATATCCATAACAGCCACTACCATCGGAGCGTCTGTTTCCAAAAAACTGCTTTTCATAACGCCCTATGCCGGGATTTCCTATGAAATGCTAAACGGCGAGTTTGACACAACAGAAGCGGGAACTCTAAAAACCGAAGAGGAGCTGGTGCGGTTTAATTTAGGTACGGAATTAAATCCATTTCCTGCTGTTTTTGTTTCAGCGGGAATAGATATGACCAGTGAGAGCGATTCGGGAATGAGTTTTTACAGTGCCCTGGGGGCAAGAATTTCACTGCCCTGAGGCAGATTTTTCCAGGTGAAATTCTCCGCATGCGGAGACAGTGGCGGCATTATCGGTACAAAGAGATATGTGGGGGAAAACTATTTTTATTCCGGTTTTATCTCCTTCTGAAAGCATCATCTGTCTTAAAGCTTTGTTGGCCGCAACACCTCCGCATACAAGAACCCAGCTTGATTTTGTTTTAGCTGCCGCTTTAAAGGCGTTGGAGACAAGGGGTTTTAAAGCAGCGTGCTGAAAGGAAGCGGCTATGTCTTTTTTATCCTTAAGTGAAAGCTTTCCTTTGAAATCGTACTTGATTTTATACAAAACAGAAGTTTTTAAGCCGCTGTACGAGAAATCCAGGCTTTTGTTAAGGTTGGCTACCGGAAACTTAAACCTTTCTTTATTGCCCCCTGCGGACATTTTTTCTATCTCCGGCCCGCCGGGATAGTTTAAGTCCAGCATTGAAGCCACCTTGTCAAAACATTCTCCCACGGCATCATCTCTGGTGGATGAAAGTATTTCATAGTCCCCCCACTTTTTTATGCGTACAAGGCGGGTATGGCCTCCCGAAGCTACCAGTCCCAGTCCGGGTGGATCCAGGGGCTGGGTAAATGGCCAGGCAAAAAGATGGGCTTCCAGGTGGTCAACTTCCACCAGAGGCAATCCGCTGAGGTATGCCGCCGTCCTGGCCACAGTAAGGCCTACTAGAAGAGAACCTTCAAGGCCGGGGCGGGCAGCTACAGCTATACCATCAATATCTTCCCAGCCGCCGGCTTCTTTCAGGCATTCTTCCAGCAAAACGTTTATTCTTTTTAAATGCTCCCGGGAAGCGATTTCAGGCACTACGCCTCCGTAAAGAGAGTGAATCTCGGTCTGGGAAGCTATTTTATGTGAAATTATTCTTCCTTTTTCGCTTACCGCCACGGCGGTCTCGTCG
>JBNJFW010000181.1:0-3257 GCA_051747165.1 Elusimicrobiota bacterium
ACTGGAGAGATACATGGACACCGCCGGATACGAAACATATGAAATTTACCTCCCATTGGAGGTAAATATCATATGTTTCGTATCCGGCGGTTTCCATGTATCTCTCCAGTCTTTTCATACGGTGCTCTGCAATGTATATAAGGGCATTCATTTCCGCTGCTTCTTTAAAGGATTTGAATTCGGTTATATCCACATCCTGCGTCCTGCCAAGTTTAAAGGGGAGAAAAAATGGTCTCCTGTTTAGGGTTGCAAATTGCTTTTCTTCCAGCGCTTCAATTACATTCTCATCAATCTTCCATAATCCTATGCTGGAATAAATACCGCCTAAAAATATCATCATCACAAGTGCCGATAGGGCAGTAGCCGGAATTAGCTTTGCTTTATAGAAAGACAAAAAGCAGGCAGTAAGCGCCGTAAGAGCGATAATAAATTGAAATGCGTTTATAAGATTAAAGTAAACCAGCAGTCCAAGTACTAAAATGCCTGGGATAAAAACAAATAGGAAACCGCTTGTTTTCATAAGGTTTTTAAAAATCTTGGTTTCTTTTTCTATATTGAACACTGTAATTGCCGCAGCAAAGGGGAGAAAAGGCACCGCGTAGCGCATTTTCTGGTTGGCGATAAAAATATATGGAATAAAGAGAGATATAAGTGAAAAAAGCATAAATCTGCTATTTACATCCCGGTTTTTGAAACTTTTATAAAGACCGTATATAAATATGATAGAGAAAGGCAGCAGCATAATAAAAAAATCTTTAATCAAACCGTGCAGGTTATATTTGGCAAAAGAAAACCTGTCGCCAACCAGCTCTCTCTGCATATTAGCTATGAAAGCATCGGTGTGGGCGGATGCCAGGTACAGAAACCATGGCAAAAAGGTCACCAAAAGTATAATTGCTGCCAACGACCAGGTTTTCCATCCTCCTTTAAATACATTTTTGAATCCAAAGAAAACTGACCATAATAAAAGAAATATTAAAAGAGAAATAAAAGTGGCATGGCTTTTTACAAGTAAAGTCAGAGCGCAGAAAAAAGCAACTGCATAAAGAGCCCGCGTTTTATTTTTAATTAAAAAAAGGTATAGAAAATAAAAAGCTCCCAGGGTAAAAAACAACATGGGAATTTCCAGGGCGGCTATTCTGGAATAAGAGAAGAAGCCGGCGCAACCCAAAAGCATAAGACTTGCAGTTAGAGCCGTATCTCTGCTTTTTCCCGTTTTTTTTACAAATTTGAATAGCCATAATACGGAAAGCAGACCAAGAATAACCGAAGGGAGCCTTACCCAGAAAAGTTTAAGTGAAAAAACCTTTGCAAAAGCAACTTTTAACCAATATCCAATCGGCGGTTTTCTGTATCTGGGGTTCCCCCAGAGGTGGGGTACGAGAAGCTCTCCTGATGAATAAGTGTCTACAACTGTAGGCAGGGTCCACCTGTATTCGCCCGGAAGAGTATAATTTGTTTCGGTATTTATAAAGGGTACTAGAACAAGGGCGGAAAATACAAGTAATGCTGCTATTGTTTTATTCATTTTTCTTTCCAAAACACGCTTCTAAAAACATAATTCCGATACTCCTGCTTTTCTATCTTACGTAATATTCGGTGATGTATAATAACAATTTTTTTAAATATGCACAAACAGCAGACTTTTTTTTAATTTGATGCGCATCTGAAAAAAGTTATAATAAAGTCACTAATATGTTTGTTTTAAAATCAAAAGGAGGTAAGGTTATACGGGAGATTTAACATTTCTTTTTGTATGACGATATTATAATGAATAGAAAAGCTTTTTTTGTTTTTTTGTTTATTGCATTTGTGGGGGCTAATATATGTTATGGCAGGTTTAATTTTGGGGCCACATCCGCAATTGAATCAAAGTTTGAGGAATTACAGGATAAAATTGAAAAAAACCAGGGAGACGAGTCTGATACGGAGGAAAACTTTTACAGTGACCCGTCAGACTTTGATACTACCGAAATTAAGCTTAGTATAAGAACAGCTTCATTCAATTCAGGCTCAGAGAATGGTGTTTCCGCGTTTTCAAGTGGAGGAGGCCAACTGGAATTTTTCGCTTCTGCAATGGATCAGGACGGCAATCCGATTGAAAATTTAAATGCGTATAATTTTAAGCTAAAGATTAAAATAGAGAATGCTTCTTTGCGTACAATACCGTCTGAAGATTTGTATTTAAATACTGTAGGTGAAAGTGGAGATACTGTTTCCACTTCATTGCTTATGGACTATAGCGGCAGTATGAGTTCTGAGGATATAGATGATATGGAAGTGGCTGTTTCTACTTATGTTCATAATATGTCGGATAATGATGAAGCTGAAATAATAAAGTTTGCTACTTATGTAAGTACCGTGCAGCCATATACTTCTGATAAAAATCTGCTTTTAGAGGCCGCTACTGCTCCAGCGGTGGGAATACGCAACCGAACGGCCCTTTACAGCGCCATGGGAGTGGGAGTTGAAAATACAGCCGAGAGAGAAGGGCTTGCAGCCGTTCTTGCTTTTACCGATGGAAAGAACAACCAGCCCCCACGTTCATATAACGATGTGGTTTCAACGGCGACTGCTTTGGGCATACCTATATATACCATAGGATTGGGAGATGTAAACGCAAAGGGGCTCAAAGACATAGCCGAATCCACCAAAGGTGAATATTTTTATTCTCCGGACTCTGTTGAAATCAAAAGGATATATGAAACCATTTCCCGCCAGATGGCTCAGACTTATAAAATGAAAGCGGAAGTTGATGCCCAAGAAGGAGATACTGTAACCATAAATGCCCGGATTTATTATTACGGGGGCAGGGGTTTAATGACCGCATCGGACAGTTACACTTTTAAAGTAAATTAATTTAAAACCAGGAGTTATCATGAATAAAAAATTATTTTCTTCAATCTTTACAATACTTTTGGCCATAAGTTTTGCATTTAAAATGCCGGCTTACGGAAACTATAATTCAAGCAAAATTGATGAGCCGGGAGGTATATCGCAAAGACTGGGTTTAGGCCTGGGATACAGCTACGGCTTGCTGAAATATGGGGTGTCCCCTTTAATAACAGCAGAAGGGCGCTACACATTCGGCTCCGGTATTTCCATGTACGGCGGCCGTATTTATTATAACCTGTTAAATAAAAATCCGGTTCTCGGTTTTTTAGGAGTAGAGGCCGGATATGTTGCTTTTGATAAAGATGGAATAGACGGTTCGGGATTTCTTTTGCAGGGCTTCCTGGGGGGAGAATATTTCATCG
>JBNJFW010000182.1:0-3248 GCA_051747165.1 Elusimicrobiota bacterium
TGATGGTTTTACTTTAAGGGAAAATGAACTTCAAGTATCAGAAGGATATGATCACGAAATTTTGGGAGAAATAAAAATATATCATAAAAAATATTCTCCAGGTGTTCTATCTTGGATATTTTCTATTCCGACATTTGGAGTATCAATTCTGGCAATGCAAAATAGAATGTTCGGGTCTTATGATAGAAACTTATTGATAAATGACCTGAAAAAGAAATCCTTTGAAAAAGGCGGTAATGCTGTAATCTATGCTTTAACAAATGTAACTGGAGATGGTAAATTTAAAATGAATACAACAGCTCCACTTGCTCGCGGCTGGTCAGTTAAAGTAGCAGATTAATATATAGCCGGCTTCCGCACCATATCTTATAATTTCCCATTAAATCTTAAAGGACTGCTAAGTTATCAGTAATAGCATGTCCTGATTTTTAATTTCATTTTTATCGTTTGCATTTCGCGAATTGCGAATTTTCGGTTAAACACATTCATAGCTCATCACCCGGGTAAAGAAAAATTTTTGACATCAAAGGCAAACTTATGGCATATTAAAACAGCGGACGGGATATGAATACAGGAATTAACGGAAAACCAATTAAGGAGAAACATATTTATGAAAAACAAGCATATCTTATCTCTCCCGGCAAAAAAAACAACAGCACTACTCCTACTGCTCTTTTTTGCCATAATCGGCTCCGGATGCCAAAAACAGGATGACGAGAGGACAGTTATAAGGTTCTGGCACGGAATTGAAAGCCCGGAAAACAACCGCCTCCTTCAAAAAAAAGTTGATACTTTTGAAAAAAGAAATCCGGATATAAGAATTGAACTGCAAAACATAGGTGCGCAGGACAGGGCCATGCCCAGAATAATGACAGCAATGAGCGCAGACCGGCAACCCGAACTTCTCTGGTTTGCCCCGGTGTACACAGGAAGAATAGCTGCCAGCGGCAAACTTCGCCCTGCAGAGACATTCTTTAAGTCAGATGAGAGTTTTTCTCCCGGAGACATATATGAAGGCCTTCTGGATTCGGGTAAGTACAATGGTAAAATATACACCGTACCTTTTGAAACAAACTGCCTTGCCGTATACTACAACAAAGACCATTTTGCCAGCGCCGGTATTGAACAATACCCTAAAACCTGGGAGGAACTGCGCAGCGCGGCAGAAAAACTCAGCCTGCAATCAGATAAAGACAAAGAACCGGAAAGATACGGGATGCTCATTCCCCTGGGCACCCAGGAATGGACAGTCTGGAGCTGGCAGACATTCTTGTGGCAGGCCGGAGGGCAAATTCTTGATGAAAGCGAAAAAAAGCCCCGGTTTCACCTTGAAGAAGGCATTCAGGCCTTAAACTTCTGGATAGACATGGTTCATAAAGACAACAGCGCCGTTTTATCCGAGCCAAACGCAGGTTACAAGATTGAACCTTTTCTGGCCGAAGAAGTTTCCATGATGATTAACGGCCCCTGGAACTATCCCCTTTTAAAGGACCAGGAGGAGCTGAACTACGGTTCCTTTCCTCTCCCCAAAAACAAGAAACAGGCCACAAATATAGGAGGAGAAAACGTCTTTATATTCAAATCAAGCCCGGAAAAGGAAGCAGCTTCATGGAAATTCGCCAAATTTATTATGTCAGAAGAATTTCAAGTTGAATGGGCTATTCAGACCGGGTACCTTCCGGTCAACAAAACCGCAGCGGAATCTCAAAGATATGAAGAATTTCTGGATGAGAACCCCTTTATCAGAACCTTTGTGGAATCCATGGAATTCGGAAAATCCCGGCCGGCTGTGGAAGAATACTCCCGTCTTTCAGACCGTATGGGAAGAGCCCTGGAAAAAGCCCTTCATTTGAGGGAACCTCCTTCCGAAGCCCTTAAAAAAGCAGCTGAAGAAGCAGAAGATTTCCTTTGAAGAGAAAGCCCTACGAACCCTTTCTGTATCTCTCCCCGGGCATCCTGCTCCTGCTGGTATTTATTGTAATTCCGATACTTTTTCTTTTCGCCCTTTCATTTTTTAAGTGGGATATGCTTTCGGGAAACTATTCATTTGCAGGCCTTGAAAACTATTTGCAGATGTTCCGGGATCCCCGGTTTATCAACGCCGCCCGCAATACCCTTATATATGTAGCCGGAGTCATTCCGGTGGGCATGGGCCTGGCCCTTTTCATTGCAGTGCTGGTAAATAACAAAATGAAAGCATTCGCAGCCTACAGAACTTCTATATTCATACCGGTAATAGTTTCCCTGGCAGCCGGCGGAGTCATATGGCTCTGGCTTTATGATTACCGCAGCGGAATAATAAATTACATCCTGACTCAAACCGGAATATCCAGAATAAACTGGCTGGGAAACCCGGATACTGCCCTGCTCTCGGTAATAATAGTTACGCTGTGGCAGAGGATAGGGTATAACATGGTAATATTTTTTGCGGGACTCCAGGTAATACCTAAGCATCTTTATGAAGCCGCAAAGGTTGACGGCGCTAAAAGCTTCAGCCAATTCAGATATGTTACATGGCCAAATCTGCTTCCCACCACCTCATTCGTGCTGGTAATAAATTTGATTTTCGCCTTCAGGGATTTTGACCAGATTTACGTTATGACCAGGGGCGGGCCCATGAGAGCTACAACCACCCTTGTTTACCATATCTACGAAACCGCCTTTGCCGAATTCAACGCCGGCATGGCCGCCTCTGCCACCATGGTTCTTTTTGTCGCAGTATTGATTATAACCTATCTATACCTTAATTTCCTGGGAGAGAAAACTTAACATGAAGATTTCTAAAATTTTAAGGCACTTATTCCTCATAACAGTCAGTTTTATCTTCATATTCCCCTTAATATGGATAATAATAACTTCCCTGCGGGGGCCGCTTGAAGTACTCAGGGAGCATACTCTGCTTATAAAAAACTTTCACTGGGAAAACTATATCTCAGCATGGAACGCCGCCAATTTTCCCAGGCAGTTTTTAAATTCATTTGTAGTAGCCATCAGTGTAACCCTGGGACAGATATTCACCTCCGCTCTGGCCGGATACGCGCTGGCACGTATGAAGTTCAGGGGAAGAAGAGTAATTTTCATGACTGTTCTGGCCACCCTCATAATCCCCTATCACATGCTCATAGTACCCCTTTTTATAATGCTATCTAAGTTTGGATGGATAAACACATACCGCGGCCTCATAATCCCCATGCTTGCAAACGGTTTCGGTATTTACCTTTTTCGCCAGTTTTTCAGAAAGGTCCCCT
>JBNJFW010000183.1:0-3207 GCA_051747165.1 Elusimicrobiota bacterium
TCTACTTTAGCTACTGTGCCCGGGATTTCACGAAAGTGAAAAAGGCATTCGACGATTTTATACTTCTTTTTAAAGGCAAACTCCCTGGTTACGGAAAATGCAACACCCCCTATCATAATATAAACCACTCCTGTGATGTTTTTCTGGCCCTGTCCAGAATTATTGACGGCTATAATATCCAAAACGACTTAATACCCCCGGACAAAGCTGCCGTAAGCCTGATTGCCGCCCTGCTTCATGACAGCGGGCTTCTACCGGATGATTCTAGTAATGATCTTTCCAGTCCCCCCAATTTTACGGAACATGTAAATAAAAGCATAAATTACGCAAAAAAATATCTTCTGGAAAAAGGTTTCGGCAAAGAAAACGCTCTTTTTGCGGCCAGGATAATTAAAATAACAGACCTTGACACATCAATTAAAGATGTGAGTTTTCCCCGGCATATAGAGCGTATTCTGGGCTCAATGCTGGGCACGGCGGATTTAATAGGGCAGATGGCTGCACGGACATATCTGGAGCGGCTTTTGTATCTTTACCAGGAGTTTCGGGCTGCGGGAATACGCGCCTATAAATCCGAATACGACCTTTTAACGAAGACACAGGATTTTTACGAGAATCTGGTGGTGCCCAGGATAAGGGATGATTTCTTTGATGTTAAAAAATTTGCGGAAATTCATTTCAGAGAAAGATATAATATAAATGAAAATATTTATATAAGCACAATTGAAAAAAAACTTAAATACCTGAAAAAAATAATAAACAATTATCCTTCAAGTTACAGAAAAAAACTTCGCCGAAACCAAGACGTTTAAGTTTCTTTTTTAAGGGGGGCAGTGGATTTTCTATGAATAATTTCCCCCCGGAATTCTCTTTCCACTTTTGATTTAATTTCTCCTTGAAGCTGTTTTATAAGGGTCTTAAGCCCTACATATCCCATCATATATAAGGGTTGTTTAACAGTGGTTATGGGCGGATTAAAATATGAGGCAAGCTCAATATCGTCAAAGCCTGCTACAGACATGTCCCGGGGAACGCTTAACCCTCGCTCTTTTAAGGCGCTTATGGTGCCCACGGCCATGTTGTCGTTTAAGGCAAAAATGGCGGTAGCGTCTTTTAATTTTGAAAAATTTTTCTTTACCCCTATATAGGCTTGGCGTTCATAAAACCCCCCTTCAATTATATGCTCTTTTTTTATAAGGCAGTTATGGTCCCGGAGAGCCTCAAAATAACCTTCAAGTCTGTCGGCGGAATTCTGCACGTTGTCCTTGCCTTTTACTACGGCAATCTTTTTGTGCCCCATGCTTATAAGGTCCCTTACTATTGCATACGCGGAAGATTTATTGTCTAAATCAACCCAGCCGTATCTTTTTGAGCGGGCATTAATAAATACCGCGGGAAGATTATCTTTTTCTATTTTTTTTACTATGGGGTCATCGGTTTCGGGGGATACAAGAATACAGCCTTCAACCGGGAACCGTTCAATCATGGAAACATTCCGGTCTGCTCCGGAAGGAGCTATGAGTATATTATAGCCTGCATTTTCAGCCGCCCGGTTTATGCCCAGGAATATCTCTCGAAAATAAAAAGCGTTAAAAAATTTTTCGCTGGCCGGGGTAATAAGGGAAATTGTCTTTGATTTTCCTTTTACCAGGCCCTTTGCTATCTGATTGGGCTTATATTCAAATTTTTTAAGAATTTTTAATACCCTGCTGCGAGTATTCGGGGCTACTTTGGGAGAATTGTTTATAACCCTTGAAACCGTAGCCACGGATGTCTTACTTTTTTTTGCTATATCTTTTATGGTAATGTGCATTAAAGCTTACCTCGGCCCTTTGCCGGCAGCAATGTTAAATCGAAGGGCTTAAGCCCGGATTATGATTCTAAGTTCTTTTTAACTTTTTCAATCGCTTTCAGGGCTTTATTTAAGTCTTTTTCAAAACAGCATCCCATGTGAGCGATTCGTATAATCTTGCCTTTTAGCGAAGCCTGCCCTCCAGCCATAACATAACCGTAATCGTTTTCCAGGATGCCAAGCATTTTTTTGCAGTCTATGCCCTCGGGGACTTTTACTGCAGTGAGTCCGCTTGCGGGACTCTTTGAAAAGAATTCAAAGCCCATATCTTTCAGGCTGTCCCTGGCGATACCGGCAAGTTTTCTGTGCCTCTTCCAAATATTCTCCATTCCTTCCGAAGCCATCTTGTTTAAAGCTTCTTCAATTCCGTAAATCAGGTTAACCGGCGGAGTATAGGGAGTCTGCAGCTTAAGCAGGGACTCGGAGGCTTTGCGTAAATCCCAGTAGTAACTTTTTCTCTTGTTTTTACGGTAGGCTTCTTTTGCTTCGGCGCTAACGCACATAAGCCCTATTCCCGGAGGATTCATAAGGGCTTTATGCGAAGCTGACACCACAACATCCACACCCCATTTGTCCATTTCAAGTTTTTCGCACGCAAGCCCGCTTACCGCATCAACTATATGTATTATTCCGGTATCTTTAAGCAGGGCGCTTATTTCCTTTATGGGGTGTAGCACTGCGGTCGAGGTTTCAAGAAGTGTAGAAAAAACAACCTTAATGTCGGGATTGGACTCAATAACCTCTTTTACCCGGCCGGGGTCTACGGCTTCTCCCCAGGGAACCTCTATTATTTCCGCATCCACGCCGAATGCTTCGCACAGCTGAGCCCATCTCTGACCGAATTTACCCCCAACTATAACCAGGGCCCGGTCTCCTCTGGATGTGAAGTTTACTACGGAAGCTTCCATAGCTCCGGTTCCCGAAGAAGCAAATACAAATACTTCACCTTCGGAACGGAAAACTTCGCGCAGCTTTTCTATTGTACTGGCATATATTATGCTGAACTCCTCTTTTCTGTGGTGCATAACCTTGCGCGAAATAGCCTTCAGAATATCCCTGGGAACCTCTGTAGGTCCCGGTGTAAAAAGTTTTTTATCTGTCATTTTTTATTTTTTTCAACCTCCGCGACGTCGTTTACGGCGCCTGTCACTTTTCCTTTTTTTAAATAATCCGCAACCTGACCTGCTATAACCACTCCGCAGCGAATCTGGGCCTCAATTGTAGAAGCCGCAAGATGCGGCGTATGGCATATATTTTCAATCCCGCAAAGGGGAGAATCAGCCGGCGGCTCATTTTCATAAACATCAATACTGGCCCCTCTAATAAGGCCTTCTCCGAGCGCTCTGGCAAGATCT
>JBNJFW010000184.1:0-3201 GCA_051747165.1 Elusimicrobiota bacterium
CATTCCAAAACGCCTGGCTACAAGAGAGTGGGTTAATTCATGAGCTATTATCGAGCAAAAGAGCAATATTGCCCCTGCAATTCCCATAATCCAATATGTTGAAGGGGAAAGATTTTCATAGAGATGAGGAAATAAGCCGGAAGCCAGGGACCAGGTTACCAGAAAAGCTATAATAAGCCAGGTGGGATCTAATTTAACTTCAAAATTGAATAAGTTTAATATTTTTTTACCTTTCATATACTATCCTCCCGTGTAAAAACTTCAAATTATTTTATTCATTCACGGGTATTTTGTCAGTTTTTGTATCTATTTGCAAATAGCTATTAATTTTAAATATAATTTGACAATCTTCTCTCCTTAAAGGTATAATATTACTATTATGCCCTATAAAATACTTATAGTTGATGATAACGAAATATTCCTGGAGGAAATGTCTACTGCATTAAGTACATTTGACGTTGAAACTGCGCCGGATGGACAGAGAGCCCTGGATATATTGAGGAATCCAAACAATATCGATCTGGTTTTGCTGGATCAGAAACTGCCTGGTACAAAAGGAACCGAACTTATCCGGAAAATCAGGAAAAAGAGCAGGGACATAGGCATAATAATACTTACCGCCTACGGTTCAAAAGATGTGGTTCTGGAATCTCTTCGCGCAGGAGCTGATGATTTTCTGGATAAAGGTTCTGAGATAGAAACCTTAAAAGAAACCGTTGAAAAAATTGTGGATAAAAAGAGAAAAAAGAAAAGCCGTCCGGACTCCGGGGATTCCGGCAAAATAGAAGAAATTAAAAGATTTATAGATAAAAACTGTTACAAGAAATTCGGCCTTGAGGACGCGGCTTCTGCGGTAAATTTGACCCCTAAGTATGCCAGCAGAATTTTTAAAGAAAAGACCGGTGTCTCTTTTACCGAGTACCGTTTGAAGGTAAAGCTGAAGGAAGCTGAAAAACTTCTTAAAAACACATCCCTTCCCATAAGCAGTATAGCCTATAAAATAGGTTATAGAAATCCGGAGTCTTTTATGCGGAAATTTAAAGAGCAGCATGGCCGCACCCCTACAGAATACCGGAATTGACAACTCCCCATTGTTAAAACAAGGGGATTCTCCAACTTATACCCCGAGGGGCTTTCGTATTAGGAGTTCCTGCTTCATCGTAGAAACCAACGCTTCTACTCCACAGACAATCACCGAATGTCCTTCGGCTGAATATAGTATAGCAGTTTGCGATACAAAAAGCAAAAAAATTTTACGCCTTATATCCCTATTGCTAAAGCAAAGGGCTTTACGGCGGTTATCTGGTAATTTCCCCCCGGTGTGATGGGAAAGTCCGGGATAACGGCTAAAATCAGGACCGGACATATAGTAGCCCTGGCTATATTGAGTGGTCTTTACCTTGTCACGTTTTCCAACTACCTTTTATTTCACACTCTTGCCGAACTCTTCAGCATAGTTATAGCCGGGGCCATATTTGCCCTGATCTGGGCGGCTAAAGATAATCTGGATTTCAAGGCGCTGCTTTTCCTGGGCATAGCCTATCTTTTTATAGGTTTTATTGACCTTATGCATACACTGAACTATACCGGCATAGAAATTATCGCCGGCTCCGGGAACAATATGACAACCCAGTTGTGGACAGGGGGAAGGTATATCCAGGCTCTTACTCTGCTGGCGTTTCCTTTTATTATAAACAGATATTCAAAATACCGGCTGCAATTTTTGATTTACGCGGCAGTTACTGCTGGATTATTTCTTAGCATATTTTATTTTGAAAACTTTCCAACTACTTTCATAGAGGACCGGGGCCTGACGCCGTTTAAGGTTATAAGCGAATATATTATATCGGCCCTGCTCATCTGTGCTCTTGTTTTTATGTGGAAAAAGAAAAAATTGATTCCGCAGAGGGTATTAAAGCTCCTGAGTATTTCAGTGGTGCTTACCATAGCTTCCGAACTTGCCTTTACTCTTTACACCGACCCCTACGGGACGGCTAATATAATAGGCCATTATTTTAAGATTGGTGCATTTTATTTTATTTATAAAGCGGTTGTGGAAACCGGCATACACCGCCCGGAGGAAATCCTTTTTTACAAGCTAAATAAAGCCCGCAGGCAGTTTAAGGAACAGTATGATAGGCTGTTTAATATTCTGGAAAACATGCAAACCGGCGTGTATATAATTTCAAAGCAGGGGGAAGTAGAATATGTAAACCCGGCATTAAAAAGAGATTTCGGTGACCCGGAAGGCAAGCGCTGCTACGAGTACTGCTTCAACAGGGATACTCCGTGCCCCGACTGCAAAAACAGAGAGGTTTTTGACGGGAAAGAAGTAAGATGGGAAAAGAAATATCCTAATGGCAAGAGTTATGAATTAAGGGAGTCTCTTCTGATTAACCCCGACGGGAGCAAATCCAAATTAAAGATATTTACCGATATAACAGAATTTAAAAAAGCCCGGGAAGAGGCAGAGAAAAAAACAGAACAAAAAGATAAAGCATTAAAACGGGCGGAGGAAAAAACAAAAAAGAAAGATAAAGAATTAAAAGAAGTCCATGTGCAGATGGAACATATCCGCAGGCTATCGGATATTGGTAAGCTGGCAGCTATTGTTGCCCATGAATTAAGAAATCCCCTGGCTACCATGAAAGTCTCTCTTTTCAACTTAAGTCAAAAAATTGACCGGGAAGACCAGCTTAAACATATTAAGAGAATTAAAGGCAGGATTACGGAGTCCGACCAGATTATAGATAACCTGCTGTTTTATTCCAAGATAAAAAAACCGCAGTTTAAAGAAATAAATCCTGAGGAACTTGTAAATGAGAGTATACAGGAGGTAAAGGAAAGTTTTTCCGATAAAGAGATTGAAATTGTTAAAAAAATAAATCTGGCAAAAAATACGGATTTCAAAGGAGATTTTTATCAGCTGAAAGAAGTCTTAAATAACCTCCTGGCCAACGCTGTCCAGGCGGCCGGTGAAAAAGGCGGTAGAATAGATCTGGAATTGTTTACAGAAGAAAATAGTATAGTAATAGTTGTAAAAGATAACGGGCCGGGAATTGATAAGGAAATTATTGATAAGGTTACAGACCCTTTCTTTACCACCCGGTCTTCCGGCACCGGGCTGGGGCTTGCAATATGCGCCCAGATAGCTCACTTCCATAATGCCTCCCTTAGTATAGACAGCTCTCCCGGAAAGGG
>JBNJFW010000185.1:0-3176 GCA_051747165.1 Elusimicrobiota bacterium
ATCCCTCAAGATATAGGTGTATTTCAGGAAGTTGAAATAAAAAATGATATTAAGTGCGTGCATCCGATACAATTATATTTAGATTTGATGAAAGGACATCCTGAAAGAGCAAAAGAGGCGGCTGAAATGATAAAAAGCAGCATAGAATTTTAGAGTAATAATTTATGGTGGCGCATAAACTAAATACAGCAGCTGAATACGATCCTGAATTAACACGATTAGTACAGTCAACGTGTTTATATATAGCGACAATATTAAATGACTTAGTAGATGATGTTACAATTATTGGTGGATTGGTTCCATATTTGATGATTGAACAAAAAAATGCGAAGGAAAAATACGCCGGGACAATGGACCTGGATATAGGGCTGTCCATGGCTCTAGTTAAAGAACAAAGATACCTGGAAATTTCAGATAGGTTGAGTCGAGCAGGATTTAGCCCCGATAAAAACGAAAATGGTAATGAAACTTTTCAACGCTGGGTTACATGCGAAACTGAAAAAATCACTGTTGATTTTATGATAAATCCATTAAAAGATAATCAACCAGGAGGAACTTTACAAAATTTAGAAAAAAATTTTGCGGCTTTTGTAGCACCGGGATTAAAATTAGCGTTTGAAGATAGAGAAAAAATAGAGCTTAAAGGTTATACTATTAAGGGTGAAAAAGCGGCAAGAGAAATTTATATATCTGGGGTCGGCGCGTATGTTTTGTTAAAGTCACTTGCTTTTAGGGGTAGAGGGGAAAATAAAGATGCATATGATTTGTTTTATACCATTAAATACTACGAGGGTGGCATTGAAAATATTGCAGAGAGAATTAATGCACTTAAAAGTTTTGAAATAACAAAAAAAGCGATAAATATATTAAAAAAAGATTTTAGAGAAATTGACAATGCCGGACCTGTTCGAGTGGCGGAATTTTATACCGGTTCAAAAAACGATGAAATACAGGGAGAGGTCGCGGCTTTTATATCAAAGCTATGTGCTTTTATATAGTCTTGATTTATAGTTTATCGGTTCATGCCGGGACCAAGCTGCGTCTGCCACCACGCAAGCACCACGCAAGTTAAAGATATCTTGACTTATTGTCTAAAACCAAGAGGCAGAGGAGCCATACAAAAAAAAGTGGGTTTAAAAAATAGAGAAAATTTCAGGAAAAATATACTGAGGCCTCTTCTTAAAGACAATCTTATAAAGATGACAGATCCTGATAATCTGACAAACCCTAAGCAGAAATATGTTACTACGGAAAAAGGAAAGAAGTTAATCTAAAGTTAAAAAATATTAAAGAGAGGTTTAGCTTATGTCAAAAAAAATATTCAGGTTTAAAATTGTTCTTAACGGTATTTTACCGCAGATCTGGCGGGAAATAGAGGTAGAAAGCGATATTACATTTTACCAGTTTCATCTTACCGTACAGGAAGCTATGGGATGGGGGAATTCCCATCTTCATGAATTCAGTTTAGACGGCCTTCGAATAGGGGATACCAGCGAAGAAGCCTGTGAGTATGGAGAGCCGCCCAGGTGGGAAGAAAGAGAGAAGGAATTAAGTGAATATTTTTCGGAATATAATACCAGAATAGAATATGTATATGATTTTGGGGATAATTGGGAGCATACAATAATGCTTGAAGCCATAGAAGATAAAAAAAAGAATATAAAATACCCCAGATGTATAGACGGAGCCCGGGCCTGTCCGCCGGAAGATTGCGGTTCATCTCCCGGATATTATAACTTACTGGAAATATTATCTGATCCGGAAAACGAAGAGTATGGCGAGATGAGAGAGTGGGCGGGTGACTACGATCCGGAATATTTTGATAAAAAAGAGGCCACGGAAGCTATGCGTGACCCTGTAGATTTATCGGAAGGCCTTAAAGAAGATTTTGATAAAGAGATTTTCATCTCAGAAACGGATGTTGAAAATAAACAAAAATGGAAGGATTTAGAGCCGGACTTTAAAAAGAAAATATTAAGCAGGGTTTACTGCGCAAAATGCGGAAAAGCGGTTACCATGGTTGATTATACTGTAACACTTAAAAAAGGCATGGAAACATTAAGGGGAAAATGCGCTGATTGTTCGAATACCGTGGTCAGAGTGTTAGAGTAAGGGGAAATCACGTTGGGCTTATTCACAGTTTGACCCATTCTGGCCTATTATATACACTTAAGATAATATGACTAAAAAATATAAAGTTTTAAGAAAGGAAAGATTAACATGGAAAGGCCATTCCATATTGATGGAAATCAGAATGAAAACAAGTTTCCCTTCTGCTTATGATATTTATGTTTTGGTAGATAACGAAATTATTTCCAAAACAAGTAATAAAAAGACTATAGACATGTTATGGAAAAATGCTAAGGAAAGAAAAATAATGCCATCAGAGGTCAGAGATATAATGCACAAAAAATTAAATACAAATAAAACAAAGGGTTACTTTACTCATGAAGGAGTGCGCATTCCCATAGAAGTTGAATTAATATTCCAAGAAAAGCTAATACCAATACCAAAAAATTTCCAGCAAATAGATGAAATACTTAGAAATAAACTGTCTACTGTGCAGAATCAAAAAGACGTTGGCTCGTCTGAGTATGAGCCAGGATATTCTTATTTTGCAGCTACAATAAATGGTGCAAAACATGTTATTGGTAAAACAGAAATAAAAAGACAAAGAAGTTATCTTGCATTAATCGGAGGTTTATTTTTTGTTATACTTGGAATTGGTACATTGCAGATAGGTATAAGAGAAGGGGATTTAAGTGGAATATCTATTTCAATGTTTGTAATTATATTTGGTTTAATATGTATTTTGGGAAGTGGTATTAAATTTAGAAAACCTAAGAATTAGAACATTAAATAGTAAATTAACAAAAGGAGCAGGCGATTTTAACTTTCTTTCCGGCTCCCACTGTTGAGAATCAGACTTGCACAGAAACTCAACATCTTCGCTCTCTGAAAAACACGGTTCTTTGAAGACGGATGCAAGCATGCGAGTAATTGAAACATGATTATTTAAACGGCAGGGAATATAGAAAGAATATGTCGGGTATTACTTCCCAGAATACTTGTATGGTGCCACCAAAAAGGACCTAAAAAATTGGGGTTTTGTATGATATCCTAGCCAAAAAGTCTTATGCGGAAATGGATGAAATAATGTCATCTCTGACTACTTT
>JBNJFW010000186.1:0-3169 GCA_051747165.1 Elusimicrobiota bacterium
GATATTTTATCCTCCCCTATATATTTTAAGATATGGAAAATAAAAAAGCAGTTGTAATAGGAGGCGGGCTGGGAGGAATATCCGCAGCCTTAAGCCTTAAAAATAAGGGATGGAATGTTGAGCTTTATGAAAAAAACAGCCATCTGGGAGGCAAGCTCAATGTTCTGAAAAAAGAAGGATTTTCTTTTGACCTGGGTCCGTCCATACTGACTTTTCCCCATATATTTGAAAAGCTCTTTACCGACGCGGGCAAGAACATGCAGGATTACTTTAAGATTATAAAACCGAAGGTTCACTGGCGATGTTTTTTTGAGGATGGGGAAAGAATAGATCTTTTAGAAGATATAGAGAAAATAAAGGAAGCCGGAAGCTGTTTGTCGGACAGGGATATAAAAGATTTAAAGGGTTTTCTGGCTTATTCGGAAAAACTGTATAATCAGGTTGAAAGCGGTTATTTCAGCAAGGGCGTAGATAATTTCAAGCAGGCCTTGAAAGCCTACGGCATCTGGAAGAGTATTTTCAACCTTGACTTTTTTTCTACAATGCACCGCGGGGTAAGCAGGAGAATAAAAAACACTCACCTTCAAAAGGTGATGGATTTTTTTGTTAAGTACGTGGGGTCCTCCCCTTACAAGGCCCCGGCGGTGCTTAATATGATACCCTACGGCCAGTTTCACTTCGGGCTGTGGTATGTTAGGGGTGGAATGTACAATCTTGCCCTGGGGCTTAAAAAACTTATGGAAGAGACAGGAGTGGGGATAAACTTAAATAAGGAAATAAAAGAGCTGGTAACCGTAAATGAAAGAATAACTAAAGCTATTGCCTGTGATGGAGAAGAAATAAGGGCTGATATATTTGTCAGCAATATGGAGGTTATTCCCGCTTACCGGGAGCTCACCGGTGAGAAAAACAGTTTTATGAAAAAATACGATAAGTTTGAGCCCGCCTGTTCCGGGCTTGTCCTTCATCTGGGAACAAAGAAAAAATTTAATTTTCTTGCCCATCATAATTTCTTTTTCTCAAATGATCCCGAAAAACATTTTGATGAAGTTTTTAACCAAAAAAAACTTCCCTCTGACCCTACTATATACCTGGTGGCCCCAAAACGCAGTGATAAATCAGTGGCTCCGGAAGGCTGCGATAATATAAAAATACTTCCCCACATACCCTATATACAGGATAAACCTTTCAAGGAGAAGGATTATATGCTTCTTCGCGAAAGGGTTCTAAATAAGCTGGAGAGGATGGGAATGGAGGGACTTAAAAAAAGCATAGTAGTCGAAGATATATGGACACCGGAGGATATAAAAGAAAATTATTATTCCAACCGGGGATCCATTTACGGAGTGGTTTCGGACAAAAAGAAAAACCTTGGATTTAAGGCTCCTAAAAAGAGCACAAAATACAGCAACCTGTATTTTGCCGGAGGAAGCGTAAACCCGGGCGGCGGTATGCCCATGGTCACTTTATCCGGTCAGCAGCTTGCCGGTATTGCAGAAAAAGATAATGATTGAAAAATTACTAAATTCCCAGAAAAAATACTTTAAAAGCGGAGAAACGAAAAATATAAGTTTCCGCATAAGGCAGCTTAAAAAACTAAAAGAAATCATTCTGGGCAGCGAAGACCGTATAATTAAGGCCATATCCCGGGACATGCGCCGGCCGGATACCGAGATATATACAAGCGAAATTTACACCGTTATATATGAACTGGAACTTTTTATAAAAAAACTTAAGAAATGGACCGCTCCCAAAAAGGTTAAAACCCCTCTTGCTTTACAGCCCGCTACAAGCAGAGTCCATCTGGAGCCCCTGGGCACGGTTTTAATAATGGCCCCCTGGAACTATCCTTTTCAGCTTCTGCTGGCACCCCTTATAGGCGCCGTGGCTGCCGGCAACTGCGTGGTGGCCAAGCCCTCGGAAGTATCTTCAGAAACCGCCGGGGTGATTGCATCCATGATCAGAGAAAATTTCCACAGCGAATATATCGGCTGTGTTGAAGGAGGCCCTGATAGGTCAAGGCAGCTTGTAAAGCAGCCTTTCGATCACATCTTTTTTACCGGAAGCAGAAAAACAGGCAGAGAGGTGCTTAAAAGCGCAGCTGAAAATCTTACACCTGTAACGCTGGAGCTGGGGGGCAAGTGCCCCTGTATAGTAACACAGGAGGCGGCAGTAAAAAAAAGCGCCAGGAGAATAGCATGGGGAAAGTTTTTTAACGCCGGTCAGACCTGTCTGGCGCCGGATTATATTATGGCGCATCACTCCATTAAAGAAGAACTGATAAAAGAAATTAAGCAGTGCGTAAAAGATTTTTACGGGGAAGAGCCTTTTAAAAGCAAGGATTACGGCAGAATAATTAATGAAAAACATTTTGACCGGGTAGTCGGATTGGTCCGGGAAAAAGAACTAAGTGATTTTAATACTGACCGGGACCATCTTTATATCCCCCCTACGGTTATAGATGATGTTTCGCCAGATGATGATATTATGAAAGAAGAAATATTCGGGCCCCTGCTTCCCGTTTTGGGTTATGGGAATATAAAAGAAGTTGAAGAATATTTATCCAGGGATCCCTGGCCCCTGAACATTTATATTTTTACTTCCGGCCAAAAAAAAGTAAAAGATATAATAAGTACTACAAGTTCGGGCGCCGTTAGCGTAAATGATGTTTTAATACAGGCTTTTTCTCCTTACCTTCCCTTTGGGGGAGTGGGCAAGAGCGGCAGCGGTAAATACAGGGGCAGAAGTTCTCTGGTGACTTTTTCAAACAGAAAAAGTGTAATGAAAAGAAGTACTTTTTTTGATTTTGATTTCAGGTATCCTCCTTATAAAACGGCGATAGTAAAGTTAAAGAAATATTTAAAAATCTTGAGGTAAAAAAATGAATAAGAAAAAAATATTAATAGTTGGGGCCGGGCCGGGAGGCCTTACCGGCGGAATGCTCTTAGCTCACCGGGGTGCGGATGTGGAGATTTTTGAAAAAGAAGACCGTCCGGGGGGGAGAAACCGGGATATCCAACTGGGCGAATTCAAGTTTGATACCGGACCGACTTTTTTGATGATGAAATATGTGCTGGAAGAAATGTTTGAGGAAACAGGCCGCAAAGCTTCGGATTATATGGAGTTTGTAAAACTTGATCCCTTTTACCGGCTGCAGTTTCCAAACAAA
>JBNJFW010000187.1:0-3164 GCA_051747165.1 Elusimicrobiota bacterium
AAGGCCAGGCTGGTTTTTTAACTGAAGCTTCCCCCGACCGAATTACACCCATAACCCTTAACTCAAGCCCGGGAATACAAATCGCCCCTCAGCGGCCGGAAGGCAATACTTCGGGAAGAAAAAATAATATACGTATATGTTAGTTATCGAGTACTACTCTTAACTTAGAGGCAAGGGTTCCGGTAGTAAAGGGCTTTCGCAGAAAATTTATTCCGCCCTCCAGCACTCCGTTGTGCTGTATTATATCGGAAGTGTAGCCGGACATGTAAACAACCTTTATATCCGGAATTATTGAAAGGACTTCTTTTTGCAGTCTTTTTCCGTTAACCTCGGGCATTATTATATCTGTCAGGAGAAGATCTATTTTGTCTTTATTTTCATGCGCCAGCTCAAGCGCCCGGGAGGGACGGCTGGCGCCAATAACTTCATAGCCCAAATTCCTAAGTTTTCTTTCAGTGGATTTAAGCACCATTTCTTCATCCTCAACAAGCAAGACAGTTTCTTTTCCCCTGGCTTTTATTTCTGAGTACACATCCTCGGAATCTTCAAAACGTTCATCATTTTCCAGGGCGGGCAAATATATCTTAACCGTGGTTCCGGTATCAAGCTCACTGTATATATCAATAAATCCATTATTCTGTTCAACTATTCCGTAAACCGTTGAAAGGCCCAGTCCCGTATGCTTGGATTCCTTTCCGGAGGAAAAATAGGGCTCGAATATATGGCTCATATTCTCTTTGCTTATTCCTTTTCCGTTATCGCTAAACTTTATTCTGACATACTTACCCGAAGCCTGCGGATATTTCCGGTTTGAATTTTTCTCTATTAAAACATTGTCCGTTTCTATATCTATTGAACCGGAGCCTCCCATGGCATCTCTTGAGTTAACAGCCAGATTGGTAAATATCCTGCTCAGCTGGGAAGGATCTATTTTTACCGGCCATAAATCCTTAGCGGGATGCCAGTTAATAGAAATGCTCTCCTCCACAAGCTTTCCCAGCATTTTTATAAGTTCCTCCACAAGCTTATTAAGATTAACTTTTTTAGGCTTTATCACCTGCTTTTTGCCGAAAGCAAGCAGCTGGCTGGTCATTTCGGCAGCTCTCTTGCCGGCGGTGTAAATCTCTTTTAAATCATCATAAACCGAATGCTCCGGCCCCAGTTCTTCCATAGCAAGCTCCGCATTGCTTATTATAGCTGTAAGCATATTGTTAAAATCGTGAGCAACGCCGCCCGCAAGGCGGCCCACCGTCTCCATTTTATTTGATTGAGCTATCACCCTCTGCATGCGTATATTTTCAAAAGCGTCGGTCACAACACTGCTAAGCAGTTTTAAAAGATAAACCTGACCTTCATCCCAGTTCTTTTTATAGCGCACGGAATCAAAACCGATAAATCCCAGGGGGTTATAAAATCTGTCTCTTATTAAAACAGCAAGCATGGATTTTACCCCCCGGGCCTTTAAGGCCTCTTTGTCTTTATTTGCCCGGGCGCAAAGACTGTCGACATCCGGGACATGAACAACATCATTATCTTTCAGGTTTTTATACAACCAGGGCATTGAATGCTCCGGGGATCTCCCGTAGAAAAAATCAGAAATAGAGGTTACCTTATCCATATGCCACTCATATATATTTTTCAAGTTTTGCGGCTCAGATGGAATCCTGAACAAATACGCCCTGTCCACATCAAAAAATTCACCTATAATCTTGAGCATCCGGTTTATCTTATTATCAACAGAGTTTTCCGTAACATCTATAAAATTAGACGATATAGCCGCAATAAGTTTATTAAGCTGAGCCTGTTCACTAAGGCGGTCTAGGGCCATCTTTTGCTTGCTGACATCCCATACAGTGGATATCATCTGCTTTGAGTCCGGCAACCACGTATTTTGAGCGCTTATATAACCTTTCAGCTCTCCTTTTCTGTATATGGGAATATCATTCCATTTCATGCGGGCAGGATCGGCGCTCAAACAATCCTTTTCCACTTTCTCTTTAATCTCTTTTCTGAATTCCGGGTCCTCATATGCAGCCTGCCAGAAAGAAGAAAGAGAGGAAATCTTCTCTCTGGAAATTCGATAAATCCTAAAGAAATTATCATTCAAATAACTGAAACTGAATTTCTCCCCGCCATTTACCACCCCTATTCCAACCGGCAAATTATCAAGCACAGTTTTTATAAAATTTTTCTGCTCTATAATCTTTTCTTCGGCTTTCTTCTGACTGCTCACATCACGGGCAATTCCTTCTATTGCCACCAGTCTACCCCGCTTATCGTACACCGGCGTATTTTTCTGCTCTGTCCATATTTCCCGGCCGTCTTTTCTAATCCACCTCAACCGGATAGCTTTGTCATAGTTTTTTTTGCCTTCCAGCATTTGCTGCATAATATGGCGGTCCTCCGGATGCACAAGCTTAAAACCCAGCTCGGGGTCTTCATAATGCTCCTGAGGACTGTATCCGGTTATAGCCAGGGCGGAAGGGCTGACATAAGTAAAACCCGGCTGAGGGTAGACCTCATAGCGGTAAATTAAATCACGGGCATTTTCACTTAAATGACGAAAGCTCTCTTCGCTTCGGCGGAGTTTTCTTTCCATTTCAATTTTCTCGCTTATGTCAATCCCGATAGCTACGGAGCCTTTTTTCTCTCCTTCAGCTTCAATACTATTAGAATACCATAATATAGTTTTAAAGCACCCGTACTTTGTTTTTATGCAGGTAATTAAATTCTCTTCGCTTTTTCCCTCATTAATGATGCCCTCCATCTTTTTTAAAATATCCAAACGGTATTCTTCATCCGGATAAAGCCACTGCCAGACCTTGCCGTGACCCAGTACTTCCTTGGGAGAATAACCGCTTATTTCCGCTGCTTTTTTATTCCAGAAAGTTACATTACCCCCGGCATCAAGCATATTTATCCAGGTAAGAGCGGAGTTAAGTATTTTTTTATTTAAATCCGTCTGATAACTTAAACACTCTTTTTCTTTTCTTATGATATTTTCTTTTTCTTTTCGGGCACTTATATCCCGGGAGGAACCCACAATTGCCTTTACTTTACCTCCCTTAATAACAGGGGTAAGAACCGTATGCCATGTTTTTTCCCCGGCAGGCAAAGTCAGACTCTCCTCATAAGAAACAGCACCCCCTTTCTCCAAGCAGCGC
>JBNJFW010000188.1:0-2794 GCA_051747165.1 Elusimicrobiota bacterium
CCTGGTATATCAAAAGTCCGTAAACGCCGGAAACGAAAACGGTGGAAAGGGAACGCAGGACGGTTTTACCAACAGGGTTAAATGGGACGGCAGAAACGGAAAGGGCAGGGTTGTCGCTGACGGAATCTACATACTCTCGGTAAGCGCTGAAGGCCGGTCAACCGGAGAAATATCGCAAAGGCAGAGGTATATAGGAGTTTTAAAATGAGAAAAGTCTTTCTACTTTTTACTGCAGTTCTCCTTTCCGCCGGCGAACTTTTTTCCTACTATCCATCCTCCGACAGCGGGGGGTTCCCCGGCGAGATTCTGCTGACGCTTGGATGCAGCGCCCGTGCAATGGCGACAGGTGGCGCTTTTTCCATGGTGGACGGGGCTGCTCCCGCTCCCTACTGGAATCCGGCGGGACTTGCCGGGATGGATGATTATGAACTCTACATTCTTCACTCGCCCCTGTTAATGGACGGGTACTATTCGGCATTTAGCTATGCCCATCCTTTGCCCGGGGCTTTTGCCCTTACCAAAAATACGACGCTGGGGGTCGGTTATTACAGGATTCAATCGGGGGATGCGCAAAGAACGGATGTGCTTGGCAATACATACGGAACTTTTTCCGACATGTGGAATGTCTTCACCCTTACCATGGCTCGGAAAATTTCCCGCAGTGTTAATATGGGTTTGAATTATAAACTGGTTGATAGAAAATATTACGGTTATGAAAGCCGACTGTCAGGAGTGGAGGGAGGAATCCAGGTTAAAAATAAAATTACTGCAGACGATATTCTTAAACTGGGCTTTTCTGTGCAGAATATGTTTTTTGGAAAACTGAACCAGCGCAGCAGCGAAGAGGTAGCTCCAAATGTAAAGATAGGGTTTGGTTATATCACATGGGAAGAGAAGGTCAGGCTTATGCTTGACATCGACCAGGCCCTGGATTCAAAACCGCCCGGTCCGCGCATTTCTTTCGGGGGAGAAGGCGATATTTTCGGGCTCCTCACCCTGAGAGCCGGTGTAAACTATAAACAGGTCGCCCTTGGGCTGGGAATCCATCTTTTTAATATGGAAATGGATTACGCCTATATTTTTCACGACTTCGGAAATATGCACAGAATGGGACTGAATTTCAGGTTCGGCCGTAAACACGACCGTGATGTCGCTATTATACAGAAAGAAAAAGAAAAGGCCAAATTAACGCGCAAATCTCTTGAAAAAACAAATGCAGCTTATAAAGCCTTAATTACAAAAGCGATGGAAATTTTTACAGAGGGAGATTATTCCAAAGCAAAAGAAGAGTTTATTAAAGTTGCCAGGATGAGATCCCTGGATGAAAAAACCCGGACCTCTGTTGAAGAAATAATTGACAATATCGACAATATTATTGCGGAAAAAAAGGAGGCCGCCGCCGAGGAGCACTATAAAAAAGCCTATCAGCATTTCAGGGATAACTCATTTGACGCCGCTGCTGAAGAAATTGAAGAGGCTCTCCGCCTTAAGCCGGAATTTAAAAAGGCAGAGGTGCTGAAGCTGAGAAACCTCGGTTTTAAATTCTTTGTATCCGGCGATCTTAAGGAAGGTGAAAAATATCTTGAAAAGGCTCTTGAGCTTGACCCCGAAAATAATGGCATAAAACAGAATTTAATTAAACTGAGAGAATATATAAAAATGAGGAGTGAAAAATGAATATTAAAAAAAGTTTATGTTTCAGCGTGGCAATATTGCTGTTTATTGCTGTTTTCAGCGCGGCCCAGGATGATAAGACGGATTATTTCAACCAGGGTATTGTAAATTACATCAGGGGGGATCTGCCGGAGGCTGTTGTAAATTTAGAGAAGGCTTATAATCGGGATCCCTCCGATGAGAGGATTAAAACTTTTTACCTTAAAACTTTGGTGGAGATGGGAACGATGTTTTACGAGGAAGGGGACTATGCCGAGGCAAAGCCGTACCTGGAGAGGGCTCACAACCTGGCCCCGCAGGACAAACAGGTGGAGATGATGTACAAGATCGCGACCGGTCCGGAAAAAGAAACTACCCCTATTGCTCCGGCCCTTGAGGGATTCAGAAAAGAACAGGAAAAAGTTATTTCCGGATATCTTCAGCAGGAAGACATATTTAACAAAATAATCGAAAAACTGGACACAGAAAGGCAGACTCTCAAGGAAATAATGTCAGACCGGGAAGAAGCAATTAAAAAGGATATAATGGGGTTTGTCACTCTTTCAGCCGCCGTGGTCTTGGGGCTGGCGGTTATTTTAGTTTTACTGTTTTTATGGTACCGGAAAAAAGAGGGACAAAAGACGGAAGCATTGCTTAGCCACCAGGAGAGTATTATAAAGAAGATGCAGGCTATTAAAGACGCCCGCCCGGAGAATTCAAAATCTTTCAAAATTGATCAGTCTGAACGGGGGGTCATAACCGATATAAATACTTCCATACGACAGAAAGCCAAGCGGGTTGAGATGCTTGAAGACGAACTTTTAAATGAGAAAGATCCCAGTGTTGCGGAAAAATTACTTGACCAGTATCTTAATGACTCTAACAACAGAATAAAAGCTAATGCGGCAAAAGCCCTTTATCCTCATAATTCCCGGCTGGCGCTGGAAATTCTTGCCGAAATGCTTTTAAGTTATGACCGCTGGATGAGAACAAGCGCTGTATGGGTGCTCGGGGAACTGGCGACTGAAGATGCGGCTAAACTTTTACTGAGTTTAAAGAACGAAGACGATCCCAATGTCATATCTCAGCTTAAAGAGAGTATTAAAAGAATTATTGACAGTGGAGATATTTCTAAAGAAAT
>JBNJFW010000188.1:2804-3112 GCA_051747165.1 Elusimicrobiota bacterium
GCATTATAAGATATAATATTTTTAATAATTCAATAGAATATTATTCTGACGATAATAAATGGGAAACTTTTGGTGGATATATTTCTAAAGAAATAAACGGCAGGTTAAAAGAACGTTTAAAAAAAGTGAGGGGGGAATGAGCCTGTTATTTGTCTAAAAATTTTTTGAGCAGCTCTTGTAATTTATCGTATTCTACGGGGCGTTCTATGAAAGTTGTTGGCCCGGAAGGTTTTAAAAGCTCATGGGCCTGTCCGCCGTCTATTCTTCCGGAGATAAAGATGATTGGGGTTTCTGTCATATCTTTATTC
>JBNJFW010000189.1:0-3092 GCA_051747165.1 Elusimicrobiota bacterium
TACGTATATTATTTTTTCTTCCCGAAGTATTGCCTTCCGGCCGCTGAGGGGCGATTTGTATTCCCGGGCTTGAGTTAAGGGTTATGGGTGTAATTCGGCCGGGGGAAGCTTCAGTTAAAAAACCAGCCTGAGAGGCCTTGAAATATCTTTTCTTTGCGATTAGTATAAATAATGGGAATAGTATAAATATACGGAATTATATGCAAAATAGAGAAAAGTTTTACAAAAAAGAAAGCGGCGAATAGATTGAATATTTATGCCCTGATGTCTTTAAACAGCGCTCTTTTGAGTTTGTTTTTGGGAAGTTTTGTTTTTGCTTTAAACAGAAAAGAGCTGCTAAATAAGATGTTTTATTTTTTCTGCATAACTTTGTTTTTTTGGGCTTTTGCCCAGTTTATGCGCCTCCAGGCAAATGATTATAAAACAGCATGCCTCTGGACAAAGTTAAATTTTTTGTGGCCTTTTGTTATAGCCTCTTTGATGCATATGGTCCTGGTTTTTACGGAAAAAAATAAAATAATCCGAAAAAAGCTTACTCTGGTCCTGATTTATTTACCCGCTGCTGTTGTTTCCGTTACGCACTTGCTTAGCGATTTGTGGACGGCGGGCCCGGTTAAGGAAAGCTGGGGCTATACTTACCGCCTGCCGGATAATATGCTTTTTCACAATGCGGTTAATTTATGGGGATTCGGACTGTCGCTGGCCGCTTTTATAGTTTGCTTGAGATTTAGCAGGCGGGTTATTGAAAAAAACAAAAAAATTCAGTCTAAATTCATGTGCGCGGGTATAGGGATAACGGTTTTTGCCGGCGGCCTGAGCCATGCAATTTTGCCTTTTCTGGGGATAAGGATTCCGGGTCTGGCTACGGTTTCTTTTGCCTTTTTATGCGTACTGGTTTCTTATGCTGTCTGGAAGCACGGCCTTTTTTCCATGAGCCCTTTTGAAGCCGCAGATAAGATAATAGCAACCATGGCCGACCCCCTGCTTATGATAAGCGCCGGGGGAAGGGTTTTAAACGCTAATCGGGCCCTGTTTGAAAAAACTGAATATACCGGGGAGGAGATTATAGGACAGGAGGCTGATTTGGTTTTGCAAGGCGGATTTCCCTCTAACATAAGATATAAAGAGAAAATAAAAGAGGGTTTTATAAAAAATATTGAAACAGAATTAAAGGCAAAAAATAAAAAAAATATTCCAGTCAGTCTTTCCATTTCCGCCATGGCAGACTCCAGAAAAGAACTGCTTGCTTTTGTCGCCGTAGCCAAGGATTTAAGAGAACTCAAGAATCTTAAGTCAAAGCTGATCCAGTCGGAAAAAATGAGGGCGATTGACCGTCTTACCGTAGGTATTGCGCATGAAATAAATAATCCGGTGGGAAGCATTCTGGCAGGCGTCCAGCTGGTTATGGAAGAATTATCCCCGGAGAGCCCTTATTACGAAGACATGAAGCTGATTGAGAATTCGGCGATAAGGTGCAGGGATATTGTCAGGAGGCTGCTGGAGTTTTCCAAAAAAGGAAAAGGTGAAATGGGGAAAACAGATTTAAACCGGGCTGTAAAAAAAGTCATGGGCTTAATTAACCGGGAAGTTGAGTTTAAAGATATAAATATTCAAATTTCGCTTGAGGAAAATCTGCCTCCGGTAATGGCTTCAGGGCCCGGAATGCAGCAGGTGCTGTTAAATCTCTTGCTTAATGCACGCGATGCCATAAACGGCCGGGGTGAGATCCGGGTGGAAACTTCAAAAAGGGAAGAAAAAGGCGGTTTATATGCTGTGCTTTCGGTTAGCGACACCGGATCAGGTATATCAAAAGAAATAAGGAAAAAGCTTTTTGAACCCTATTTTACTACCAAGGGGGGCGAGAGGGGAACCGGACTGGGATTGCCTGTTGTAAAAAGCATACTGGAAAGGTATGAAGCCAAAATAGACGTAGAAAGTTCTCAGGGTAAAGGCAGCGAATTCAGGGTGGTATTTCCGGCTGCTTAAGTATAGGTAATCAGGGAGAAAAAATGGCTGAGGAACTTAAAATATTAGTTGTAGAAAATAATTACGCACATCAAAAGCTCATTAAGCAGGCTTTACTTAACAGTAATCCGGGCTATAAAATAGATACCCTGAAATTCGGAAGAGAATGCGCAAAAAAGCTGAAAAAATCAAAATATCAGTTGCTTATACTGGATTATTCTCTTGATGATATTGACGGATTAAATGTAATGGATGATTTAAAGATGAAAAAAATAAACTTGCCCGTAATTATGGTAACGGGCAAGGGGGATGAGGATATAGCTGTGGAGGCAATGAAAAAAGGAGCCTATGATTATATAAGGAAATCCGGAAGCTATCAGGAGCTTCTTGTCCTCAGGGCCGGCAATGCCATTGAACAATTTAATTTAAAAAAAGATAAGGAAAAACTTAATTATCAGCTGAAGAAAGAAAAAGATATGGCTTTAAGAGAAGCAAGGGCCCATAAAAATAAAGCAAAAGAGTTGAATGAGGTAAATTTAAAACTCAATGCGGCAAACGAGAAAATTAAGCGCAATCAAAAAGAGCTTAAAAAAAGATTAGCTGAACTGGAAAGGACCCGGCAGCAGCTGATTCAATCCGAGAAGATGTCCCAGGTGGGTCGCCTGGCAGGGGGAGTAGCTCATGAAATAAATAATCCCATGGGGAGCATTCTTGCCAGCGCTCAGCTTATGATGGAGGAGATGGGGGAAAAGGGACCCTGCAGGGAAGAGTTGAGAATTATTGAGAACTCTGTTTTAAAATGCAGGAATATTGTCCGAAGGCTGCTGGAGTTTTCCAGAAAAAGCGAAAAAAAGAAAGAAAAAGTTAATCTGAACAAAGCCCTGGATAATGTTATTTCCCTTATAAACCGGCAGGTGGAATTTAAAAATATAAAAATCAAAAAGTCAATTGAAAATAAGCTTCCTCCGGTATATGCCGGAAGTCAGGGTATAGAGCAGGTATTTCTTAATTTGCTTGTTAACTCAAGAGACGCCATGCCCGGGGGAGGAGAAATATTAATTAAAACAAAAAAAGTATTTAAAAAAGATAAAAGCTTTGTTTTTGTCTCCCTAAAAGACAGCGGCACG
>JBNJFW010000190.1:0-3081 GCA_051747165.1 Elusimicrobiota bacterium
TCTCCTTCGGCAGCTCTCTTCTCCGCCTCATCGGAATCAAAATATATTCTTCCCACGGCAGCACCGGGCGAAGCCGGCAGGCCCTTGCCTATTACTTCCACCACAGCTTTAGGGTCTATCTGAGGATGAAGAAGCTCATTAAGTTTCTGCGGCTCAACCCTTACTACCGCCGTCTTTTTATCTATAAGTCCTTCTTTTTTCATCTCAACCGCTATTCTTACCGCCGCGGTTCCCGTTCTCTTGCCGGTCCTGGTTTGAAGCATATAAAGCTTGCCGTTTTGTATGGTAAATTCCAAATCCTGCACATCCTTGTAATGCTGCTCCAGCTTTTCTCTTATAGCCACCAGCTCCTTGAATATTTCAGGCATGGTTTCTTCCAGGCTTGCAAAATCTTTTTTTCTTTCTTCCTCGCTCATTCCCTTTGCCTCGGCCCATTCCCTTGCATCCTTAAGGGTAATATAATGAGGAGTTCTTATGCCTGCCACCACATCCTCACCCTGGGCATTGGAAAGATATTCCCCGTATAAAAGATTCTCTCCGGTGGAAGGATTCCTGGTAAACGCAACTCCTGTTGCCGACCCTTCGCCAAAATTCCCGAAAACCATAACCTGCACATTAACAGCGGTTCCCAACAGGCCGGTTATATTATTAAACTTTCTGTATTTTATGGCCCGGGGATTGTTCCATGAGCCGAAAACCGCTTCAATTGATTTTTTAAGCTGAATTCTGGGCTCGGAAGGAAAATCTTCTCCGGTTTCTCTTTTATATACATCCTTAAATATGCCTACCAGCTCTTTTAAGTCATTCTCATCAAGATCTAAATCCTTGCTTACTCCTTTTTTCTCCTTTAGTTTGTCCATCTCAGATTCAAACTTTTCGGCATCTATGCCCATAACCACATTGCCGAACATCTGTTGAAATCTTCTGTAGGAGTCCCAGGCAAACCTGGGGTTTCCGCTTTTTTTGACCAAACCCTTTACGGAATTGTCATTAAGGCCCAGGTTGAGAACTGTATCCATCATTCCCGGCATAGACTGAGCCGCGCCGCTTCTCACAGACACAAGAAGGGGATCGTTGTCATCTCCCAGCTTTTTGTTCATTTTCTCTTCTAGCATTGACAGGTTTTTTTCAATTTCCTCTTCCACTCCTGCCGGGTAATCTCCGGTTTCGCTGAAAGCCTTGCAGGCTTCAGTAGTTATGGTAAAACCCGGTGGAACAGGAAGGCCTATATTTGCCATCTCCGCCAAATTGGCTCCTTTTCCCCCCAAAATCTCCTTCATAGTAGTATTGCCTTCCGTATTTCCCGCTCCGAAAAAATAAACAAATTTCTTGTCGTTCATCACAATTTTCTCCTTATTACTTACAGCTGTCCGCTCAAATTTAACTTAAATTTTATATAATTTAACATTTTTTAACTTTATGTCAAATCATCCTCAATTATATTTAAATTCACCATCCACTTGAAAAATATAAATACTTGGATTAATATTCATTTAGAGGGGCGTATTTTTTTAAAATATTAAGTATTATCATCGGTATTTAAGAATTTTATAATAAAAAGGATTCAGCCATGACAGATTATCTTTATAAAGCAAGAAACAGCGACGGCGACCTTATAGAAAAGGTGGTAAAAGCCAATTCAAAAATGGAAGTAATCGAGCACGTCAATAAAAAAGGCCTGATAACCGTATCCATAGAAAAACACAAAAAGAAACTCTTTTCCTTTAAAAGCAGCGGCTCCGGAGGTTTGTTCTCTTTTGGAATGAGGATAAGCAAAGACGACCTGGCCGTCTTCTGCAGGCAGCTGGCCACCATGATTAACGCAGGGGTAGTAATTATGGTAGCCATATCCAGCGTAAAATCAATGACCAGGAACCCCAAACTGAAAAAAATATTAAGTGATGTGGCCCGCAGTTTATCTGACGGGAAATCTCTTTCAGATTCATTTGTAAAATACTCCAAAACCTTCGGCAGCCTGTTTATTCCCATGATTCGGGTGGGGGAGAAAAGCGGAGACATGGATGTAATATTTAACGACATTGCCGATTACAATGAAAAAGTAGCCGACCTGCAGAGAAAAGTCCAATCCGCCGCCATGTACCCTCTTGTCATTATTTGTTTTATGAGTGTAGTTTTTATAGGGGTCTTTTTCTTTCTTGTCCCCCAGTTTGAAGAACTGTTCACCAGCCTGGGAGCAGAACTCCCCCTGGCCACCAAAATAGTCATAGGAATAAGCAATATTATGGTGGACAACGCCCTCTATTTTATCATATTCCTGTTTTTAGCCATAGTAGCCTTTAAAGCAGCCCTTAATCGCAAAAGATTTCGTTTTTTCATGGAAAATATGATTCTGAATATCCCTTATATAGGAGATTTCCTGGAAAAAATATACCTTGCCCGCTTTTTTCACGCCCTGGGCGCCCTTTTAAAAAGCGGCGTAGGCATACTGGAATCGCTTGAAATATCTAAAAACGTCATAAACAGCCTTCCCTTTAAAAAAACCATACATGACTTAAAAGTAAAGATGTCCCAGGGATCCAACATGTCGGAAGAAATGGCCAAGTCCTCCCTGTTTACCAGCATGGCCGCGGAAATGGTTTCAGTAGGAGAAAAATCGGGTTCCATGCCCGAAATGCTTGAAAAAGTAAATGATTACTATACTAAATACATTACAAGCACAGTTGACAAATTCGGCTCTATAGTAGAGCCTTTCCTGACCATATTCCTGGGCGTGTTTGTAGGCCTGTTTGTAATAATCATGTATCTCCCCATATTCAGACTGGCGGCCGCGGTAATGGGAGGTGCATAATGAAAAACAAAGGCTTTGTCTTTCCCTCCGTGGTCTCGGTTATAACATTCCTGGTCATATTCGGCCTGGCTTTTATCTATATGTCAGCCCAGAGAAGGCTGAGCGTATACCACAACCTTGAAAGAACCCAGGCTTTCTGGCTGGCCGAAGCCGGATTGGAAAGAACAAAGGAAATCTTAAAAATGGAACTGATTAATGGAAGCGGAAGCTGGGCCGACGGAATTTCAAACGAAGTGATAGATGGAAGCGAAGATATACAAACCAGCAGCACT
>JBNJFW010000191.1:0-896 GCA_051747165.1 Elusimicrobiota bacterium
TCTTTTGCCACCGCTTTAAGTTTCACCTGTTCGTCATGAGTCCCGATGGATAAATAATATCACATTTTTAAAGTTTTGTCAGATATCTACTTTTTTACGGCTGCATATTTTTCTGTATGTTTGAAGCCAGTTTTTTATATAGTTCCAGGTACTCCTTTAGTTTGCCGTATATTTCTTCCGCTGTTTTTTCGTTATAAATATGACTTGTCAGATTCCTGTCCTCTATCATATCAAGCCACTTGTTATTGTAGTCTATAAGCTTTTGCCTGTATGCTTCCTTAAAGCAATCTCTGGGGGAAATACTGATAATCCCCTTTTCTTTAAGATGCCATTTTATCAGCTTCCAGGAAAGTTCGTAACATATTTCAAACCTCTTTATGGCGCTGTCCCTGATAAAATCATTTTTGGGTTCCTTAAGTGCCTGCTCTAATTTAGAAACAGCCTTTTCGAACTGTTCTACATATTTACATTCACTTTTTCCCGGAAAGCCGTCCATATAGTCGTAATTGAATGTTTCAAAGTCTTCTTTATAGAGACGGGATATTACTGCAACTGTTTTGTTATCGTAATACTTGTTTATCTTATCCGAGGCGCCTGTATAGGCTCCGCCGCGCTTTATTTCCCTTGAGCTTAAGGCTTTTACTTTGGCAGCTACTTTTTTGAAATCCTGTTCTATATTTTCAATGTTTCCTATAAAATCAAATTCTTCCGGGGGCAGAGACATAAGGGAAACCTGGGGAGCCCAGTGTTTGTCTTCATATAAACCGCCGGATTCAAGATAACTGCAAAAATCATGAAAAGAAGGCTTTGGGCCGTACTTTTTGAAAATCCATGGAAATCTTTTACGGCATTTTTTTCTTTTTTCATCATTTAAGCCCATCTTTTCCAGATAGGCT
>JBNJFW010000191.1:906-3076 GCA_051747165.1 Elusimicrobiota bacterium
GCGGACAAATATAAATTTAAACAGATCTTCTATTTTTTTTATTTCTTGTTTGCTCAGGTGAGAAGGCCTTCGGTGTTTTTTTCTATATCTTCCGGCTATTTTTTTATTATCAGGATCTTCGCTTAAAGTACGCATAAATGTTGAACTGGCAACTTTGGGCAGCCGGTTAAATAAAAACTTTCTTTCAATATCAACGGCGGTTCTTCTGTCGCACTGCCGAATGCCGGGGGTTTTGCTGCTGCTAAGAGGGGAGAAGACTTTATAGAAAGACTTATGCTTTTTACGGTAATACCTGTAAAAAGGCCTGTGCATATATACGCAGTAATGTATTGAAGACAATATTTTGTTTATAAATCGACTCATTCTTTATCTCTTAACCGCCGGCGCTTTACTAATAGTTGAATTTTAATACATAAGGGGCCGGACTGTCAATTATAGTCGTTTCTAATTTGAATTATAACCCAAACACAATCTGGCTGTCATTTATTAATTAGAAAATATCTTTATAAATATCTTCAATCATATTTACTTCTTTTGCCTTAAGTTTTGAAAACTCCTTTTCGCGGGCTCTTTTGGACAATTCACCGTTATTTTGATTTAAAAAATGGAATAAAAGATTTATAGTACTATCCGGCATATCTACAATTCTGTTTATTTGTTCATAAAACCGGTCATAATTTTTAAGAAAATTTATCTCCCGGGGCAAAACTTTATCAATAGTTTCCTTTACGCATTCATATAAAAACTCAACATGAAGGGTGCAGTCAAAGAATCTGTAAAAATCGTCAGTTTCGTTTAAAACCTTTACGTTTCCCTTATCAGTACTTTTCCAGTCTATTACTTCTAAAAGTCGTTTTGAATAACTTTGAAGAATTTCTCTATAATTCTCAATTTTTTCAAGGATTGTGGCAGATATCGGAAATACCATTCCAGGCGGACTGAACCCATTTTTAGCAAGCACATGATGTATTAAATAACGATGAATACGGCCGTTGCCGTCTTCAAAAGGATGTATATACACAAATCCAAATGCTAAAACAGCAGCCGAAATAACGGGATCTATTTTTTTTGCTTCAGTATTGTTAAAAGATATAAGCCCTTTTATTAATGAGGGAATATCTTTTGCCCTGCTGCTTATATGCTCAGGCAAGGGCCTGTGTGACCTGCGGTCATGTTCCCCGACAAATCCTCCTTTATCCCGAAATCCTTCCTTTACAAACCTGGTATCTCCTATAACAATTTTCTGTAATCTTTTAAGCTCGTCACCATCAAGTTTATTTTTTCCCGCCTCACCAATAACTTTTGCCCAACGCTGTATCCGGTTTTCCGGGGGCATTTCCCCTTCAATAGTAAAGCTTGCCCTGGAGTCCGCCAGCAAGAGGAAGGAAGCTGTCCGGGCAATTAAATCAATAGGAACATCTGCCATAATATCACTAACTTTTTCAGATAAATTTAAAGATATAAATTTTTCTATTTTTTCTGTTTTATAAACCATGGGACAAAATTGTGTATTTCCCGGAAGGTTATTTCTCACCCTGTGTCTTGGTGAATTTTTTCCCTTCACGCAATACTGCAAATCCGGGTCCACAACAGGGACATAATTACCAATTTCTGCGTTTTGCAAATCAAGTTTTTTTCCAATAAGCCATTCGTATAAAAACCATACTCTCCTGGCATAATTTCCGGTTGGGTTTTTTCTTACTATCTCTTCTATTTTTAAAGAATTAACTTTTATAAAAAGTCGTTTTAGTAATGCAAGGTTTAATCCTTCATACTTTAAGGCAAAGGTGAGCTGTCCTTTTAAATCCGGCGAGGGGAAGTATCTGGGAGACAATATATGCCAATTGTCTTTTCTAATTTTTTTGTGTTTTTTTCCAATTGCATATAAAGTGTCGGGTGTAGGCACATCAAGTTGATATATGCGTATTAATGCAGAATAGCCGGCAAGCCTTGCTTCCACCGGAAGTGGATGATCTTTAAAAACTTTTATATATTCTAAAAATTTATTTTTGTTTTTCATGAAAAACTATTACTTTTTATGAAATATGGTTATATTCTAAACTTTTTATGAAATATACTTATTATAGCTGCTAAATCATATTACTTTTCTATAAAATTGTCAAAACGTTAGGAACAGACCCCCCTACCCCCCCCCTGCTAAGAAATACAG
>JBNJFW010000192.1:0-3014 GCA_051747165.1 Elusimicrobiota bacterium
AGGGAGCGAAAAACATGGTTGAAAAATGCCACCGTAAAGCTGCGGATATTTTAAAAAAGTATAAAGATAAGCTGAAAGCTCTTGCCGAAGAACTTGTGGAAAGAGAGGAAATAGAAGCCGAAGATATAGATAAAATTATAAACGGAAAAGATAAAAAGAAAAAAAGCACAAAAAGAAAAAAAACAACCGGCAAAGGTAAAAGCTCTGCCCGGGGAAAGAAGAAAGTAAAAAAGAAAAGTAAAAAAGATGAGACCGGGCAGACTAAGAAAAAGAAAAAATCATCTAAGAGTAAAAAAGGAAGTTCAAGTGGACAAACAAAAGATAAAAAAGGCGGTTAATCTTTTTCTGGAAGCCATAGGCGAAGATGCACAAAGAGAAGGACTTAAGGACACTCCGGACCGTGTTGCCCGGATGTGCGGTGAAATTCTCTCATCTTATGAAGAAGAGCCTGAATGCCCCCCGGTGTATTTTCAGGAAAAGAATTATTCGGAAATTATTTTAATAAGGGATATTGATTTTCATTCTGTATGCGAACATCATATTCTTCCATTTTACGGAAAAGCTCATGTCGCTTATATACCAAAAGGGGGCAATATTACCGGCCTTTCAAAAATCGCCAGGCTTGTTGATTCGCTTTCCTCGCGGCTTCAGCTTCAGGAGAGACTTACTGAGGATATTGCCGATAATATGATGAAAAGATTGTCTCCCCTGGGAGTTATGGTTGTAATAGAGGCAAGCCATCTTTGTATGATTATGAGGGGAATAAAAAAACCCGGTTCCAAAGTTATGACTTCGGCAATGAGGGGCATTTTTCTTAAAGATATAAAAACACGTTCGGAAGCTCTTTCTCTTATTAATAAAAAACAGTCCGGATGAGAATAAGGGATATTGTACCGGAGAAGCCCGCAATAATGGGAGTTCTCAATATTACCTCGGACTCTTTTTATGACGGAGGAAATTATTTAAATTTTAAACATGCTTTGTCCCGCGCCCGACAGATTATAAGTGAAGGAGCCCATATAATAGATATAGGAGGAGAGTCAACAAGACCGGGAGCTTCTCCGGTGGCAGTTGAGATTGAAAAAAAAAGAGTTATACCGTTGATAAAAGAGCTGGCCAATAAAAATGATTTTAAAATATCCTGTGATACTTCCAAGCCGGCTGTGGCCGAGGCGGCTCTTGAAGCCGGAGCGGTTATGATAAATGATGTTAGGGGGATGCGGGATTCTAAAATGATGGAAATTGCGGCAAAGCAAAATGCGGCTGTGTGCATAATGCACATGAAAGGCAACCCGGGGAATATGCAAAAAGATCCTTCATACAGCCATGTTTTACGTGAAATAAAAAATTTTTTACTTAAAAGAGTCGATGATTGCATTCAAAAAGGTATCCCCCGGGAAAATATAATATTAGACCCCGGGATAGGTTTTGGAAAGACGCTGGAACATAACTTAAAGATTATTTCAAATATAAAAAAAATTACAGGTGATTTTCCTGTTCTTGCGGGGGTTTCGAGAAAGTCCTTTATAGGAGCTGTTTTAAACAAACCTGTAGGGGAAAGGCTTGCCGGGTCTCTTGCGGCCGCGTGTTATTTAACCTGCCGCGGCGCAGATATGCTGAGAGTGCATGATGTTAAAGAAACAGTTGATGCAGTGAAGATTATTAAAGCATTAAAAAGGAAAGAAGATGGATGAAGCACTGTTTATTTTAGGAAATTTATGGACTGATTATATAAGGCACGCCCTTGATGTGTTTATAAGCGCCTTTGCCATATATAAAATATTTACTTTAATTGAAGGCACAAGATCCATACAGGTTCTAAAGGGCATTCTTTTTCTTCTTCTGGTAACAGTATTTGCGGATATGCTGGACTTCGTGCTGCTCGGGTGGATGATAAGATGGTTTTGGGTTGTGGGCGGGGTGGCTCTGGTGATAGTTTTCCAGCCTGAAATTAGAAGTTTTCTCGCTCACTTGGGGTCCGGCCGCCTGACAAGAGTCCTTCTTAAAAGCAAAGCCGAATTCATAGACGAGATAATTGATGCCATGAAGAAGTTCTCCCGCCGGGGCTGCGGAGCGCTTATTGTGCTTGAACAGGATACAGGGCTGAAAGATTATCTTGAAACCGGAGTAAGGATAAATTCTGAGATAAGCAGCGAACTTCTGGTTACCATATTTTGTCCTAAAGCCCCGCTTCATGACGGAGCGGTTATAATATCCGGGGAAAGGATTATGGCAGCAGGATGTATACTTCCGCTGACCCATAATCCCTCTGTGTCAAAGATACTGGGGACAAGGCACAGAGCCGCTATAGGGCTTTCAGAGATTACCGACGCCCTTGTCCTTGTCGCTTCCGAAGAAACAGGAGAATACTCTATGGCTAAAGAGGGAACTCTTAAGCAGGATATGGAGCTTGAGGAAATCAGAAATATTTTAATGGATTACTACCGGAACCGTATTTCCGAGGCTCAGGCTACGAGGAAGTAAAAACATGAAAAAGAAAACAGCCTTAAAAATATTTTCCCTTGTTGTTGCTGTTATTCTCTGGCTATATGCCAAATACATAGCCTCATGAATAAGCGATTGAAACTTGGCGTAAATATAGATCATATAGCAACGCTGCGGGAAGCACGAAAAGAGGGAATACCTGATATCGTAAAAGCTGCGCGCGCGGTTAAAAGAGGTGGCGCTGAGGGAATAACAATGCATCTTCGGCTGGATAGAAGACATATTCGTGATGATGACGTATATGTGATAAAAAAAGAAAATCTGCTTCCAATTAACCTGGAGATGGCCCCTGTGGATGAAATAAAAGAAATAGCTCTTGAAGTAAAGCCGAAAAGCGTTTGCATTGTTCCCGAGAAAAGACAGGAGCTTACTACCGAAGGGGGACTTAATATAAGCACGGATAAAAAAAATATTCGCGATATAATTTATGCTTTAAAGCAAGCCGGCATTGAAATATCGCTTTTTATTGAGCCTTCCATTAAATTTATAAAAGAGGCGGCCGAGGTGGG
>JBNJFW010000193.1:0-2978 GCA_051747165.1 Elusimicrobiota bacterium
TTGACAAATAACTGAAAACATATTAGAATACTAATGAATACAAAAGAATGAAAAAGGAGGTGAAAACAAATGTCTAAAACAGTAACATTGAGATTATCAGAAAAAGAATATAAAAAAATATCAATGGCTGCCAATGATGACCGTCGTTCGATTTCTAATTTTATTACCACTGTTGTTATAGAGGGAATAGAAAAATCCTATTTAGTGGACTCTATTGAAATGGCTGAAATAAACGCAAATAAAGATTTATTAAAAAGGCTGCAAGAAGGCCATAAAGATGCCAAAACAATGAAAGGAAAATTGCTTGAATAAATTCAGAATTTTTGAAACTGATAGATTTTTAAAAGATTTAAAGAAAGATTTTGGGGGCCAAAGAAAACAAATAAAAAGCAAACTCAGTTCTTATGCTTACACTCAACTTAAAAAGAATCCATATTTTGGCAAAAATATAAAAAAACTTAAAAATTACAACCCGGAAACATGGCGGTACCGAATAGGAAATTACAGGTTTTTTTATACCATTAATGAGGACAAAAAACTTGTAATTATGCTAACTATTGATAAGCGTGGTAATGCGTATTAGCGGGCGTAAACAGTTTTTTGCATATTTTTACACGGCGGTTTCGAGGGAGGTTAAAATCTGTTTTTGTGATTTTCTATTGCTTTTCTATACAGCTCTATCCGGCATGAAAACTCAAGAGTGGATATAAGGCAGGCCGCTTTTTCAACACTTTCGGCGGCGGCAAAGGCACCGTGCCCCGCTATTAATACAACCGGCCTTTTTTTTATTTGGGGGGGAAGCTTTTCCGCGACTTCGGAAGAGGAAATACTTTTCTCTGTATTTATAACCGGCACATCCCTGAGAAAAAATTTGCCTTCTGCATCCTCCGGCACAATTGATTTTTTGTAAAAGGAAAGAGCGATAGCCGCCCGGGGATGAGCATGAACCACAGCCTTTTTGGAGGTATGAAGGTAAATGCTTTTGTGAACAGCTGTCTCCACCGATGGTTTAATCTTTTTATGTTTAAAATCTTTGTCCAGGGGAACCTTCACTATCTGGTTTCTTTTTAATTTACAGAGCAGGCAACCGGAAGAGCTTACATAAAAGAAATTTCTTTTTCTCCGGCTTAAATTGCCGGCCGAAAAAGACAGCAGGCCCTGCCTGAAAAGAAGCTCCCCCGTTTTTTTAAAGCTCCGGTAGCAGCCCAACTATTATTTTCCACCCAGAAGAGCGCACAGATTTACAAGCGCTTCCTTTTTACCGAAGCCGCCGGGTTTAAGAATAAAAAAATAGTCCCCGTAAGAGACAAGAGAAATACCGGGCATGGGAGAAGAAACAACTTCCATATTGTTTACATCTATTTCTTTTAAAAATTCGTCTGAAGTTTCCCCGCCTACCAGCAGTGCCCGGGTATAGGATTTTAAAAATTTCTTTTTAGCTTTTTTTATCATTTTTTTCAGGGCCCCGGATTTTAATTCCGAATGGTCCGTAGCAATTAAGTCATCCGGAGAATCTTTTTCTTTGACTTCTTTGAAATAATTAATCTGCTCAATTGAAACCGGATTAAGGCTCCCGGAAATTACCAATACGGGCGCGGGCGAAAACACCACGCTTTCCGGTTTCCGGCCCGAAACCATCCAGGCGTCAGTCAGCTTTCCCGCCCAGTCGGAAGCTCCGCTGAAAAAAGTGCTTCCGGCTTCTTTAGAACAATTGGCTTCCATCTCCTTTGATGTGGAAGCATCCAGAACCCTGACTTTTTTCGGATCCTCCATTTGAGATGAAAGAAGAGAATTTATATCCGGGTCCTTTACAGGCGAATTTATATCGGAGGCGTACTGGGTATCCGTAATAGTTTTGCCGTTTACATAATGGACTCCCTTGACCGTGGTTCTGCCCATCTCCGGAAAAGCAGCGCAGAGCGGGATTGACTCCAGATTCATTTCTTCCGCCGCCGCTTCCAGCTCATACCCTATATTTCCCCTTAAGGTGGAATCTATTTTTTTATAAATATAATCAGGATTAAATTCTTTTATAAGCTTCAGGGCTTGTCTGACCCTTTCCATAGCCTCTCCGGGTTTAACGGAGCGGGACTGGGTATTTATTATCCATACCTCGGTATCTTCGGAAGGCAAAGAAATATTATCCAGGGAGCATGCAATACTGGTTTTTAATCCCCTCCTTATAAACTGGGAGCCTACGTCGCCTCCTCCCGTTAAGTCGTCGCAAACAACCCCTATACGCAGGGAATACTTTTTTTCTATTTTTTCAGAAATAAAGGTTCTCCTTTTTTTACATTTTTAAGGTTAACTTCTTTTTTCCATTCTACAGTATTTAAAGCCTCTTCGTCAACTCCCATCTGGGTCAGCATGTTTTTTGCGGTCACAGGCATAAAAGGATATATTAACCCCGCTATTACCCTCAGCATCCTGAACAGATTTCCCAAAACAGCACACAGCTCCCGGCTATTGTTTTTAGCCAGAACCCACGGCTTTTTTTCCTCCACGTAAGAATTTGCCTTTCTTACAATCTCCCATATTTTATCCAGCACCTCATTAAACGCAGCCCGGGCGTAGAGTCCTTCAATAGCCTCCAGCGTAGCTTCGACTTGATTTTTAAATTCTCCTGTTTCGGGGGGAGAAGCCTCCGGCGAGTATTTCTCGATCATGCCCAAAACCCTGCTTAAAAGGTTTCCCAGTTCATTTGCCAGCTCTGAATTATATCTTTCCTTAAAAAGCTCTCTTGAAAAATTCCCGTCCTGGCCGAAAGCCACCTGCCTCAAAAGAAAAAATCTGAAGGCGTCAACCCCCCATTCATCTACAACTTCATGAGGGTCAACTACATTACCCAGGGACTTGCTCATCTTGTTTCCTTCAACAGTCCACCATCCGTGAGCAAAAACGGTCCCGGGCAGAGGCAGATCCAGAGCCATGAGCATGGCCGGCCATATAACCGCATGAAATTTAAGTATGTCTTTTCC
>JBNJFW010000194.1:0-2975 GCA_051747165.1 Elusimicrobiota bacterium
ACCTGAAAAAATATCTTAGGCCTAAAGCTGAATTTATACTGAAATCATTATCCGGTGATAAAATAACCAAAGGAACAAGCTCAACAAAAAAGTCCACCCCGCCGCCTTCAAATATATAGGCAAGGCCCAGTGGAATACGAACACCTGATTTTTCACTGTTCACAAGCCTGACTGTGCCTCCCACACCATAGTAAAAAGGGAGTGAACCTCTCTTGACCTTAAGCAAATTAAAACTGTGAATAAGATAATTCGCATGCAGATATGATATGCCATTTTCATCTGCCGACCATTCTGCAGCCGCATCAAATGCCGTTTTTTGTCCTGTCCACAGTTTTGCGCTTACTCCCGTAGGATCGCCAACAATAACACCTAACCCGAAATTTCTTTCCCGGGCCGCAACATTGCCGCAAAGCAACACTCCCAGTAATCCTGTTAATACAAGTAATTTACCCATTTTAAATCTCCTTTTTTTCGCAATACGCAATTATTTCCGTTGCTGATTGACAGCATTTCACTTTTTCTTTTTTCCTTTTGAAGACGATTTTGCAAGAATCGCCGCTGATGCTCCTGAAAGAAATCCTGCCGCAGCTGTCAGAAACAGCAATAATGCAGCCGGCAATTCCCCTCTCATCCAAAGAAAACGAACCTGTACCTGGTCCATGTTCTGAAACACAAGCACTACTATTGTAAGAATCAGCAGCAGTACAAAAACCAGTTTAACTTTATTGTTCATTTTATTGATCTCCTCTTGTCTGAATTATAATTATTCTTTTACCCGTAATCAGATTAACATAAAGACGAAGCCACGTAAATTGTACTTTGGTATAATACCGGAAACGGATCCCTGTGTAGTAGTGCCGGGGATCCTTTGTCTTGCTCCCCGGAGAGGATTTAAGAAAGCGGCAATTAATTTTTTTTGTTTGCGACTTTTTTGAGCATATCAAGCAGGTCCCGGTCGCTAACCGGCTTTTCCGGAAAACCCGCCGCGTGCTTTCTTAAAGCCTGTTTACCATGACCGGAATTTCTGGCCGCTGAAATGATAATGACAGGGTGCACGGCTGCTCATGGATTATTATTTTTACCGGCAGGGAGAGTAAAAGAAACAGTGACTCCGCGGTCTTTATTATTTTCTATCTCCAGGTTCCCTCCATGCTCCTGGACAATGGAGCGGCTGATAGAAAGTCCCATGCCCAGTCCGTCGGCCTTGCTGGTAAAAAAGCGCTTGGCGAGTTTTGGCATGTTATCTTCAGGTATCCCGCAGCCTGTATCCTTGACCTCTACTATAATTGCCCCGGGGCCTTTAAGTGAAGTGCGGAGTAATATTTTACGTTCAGATTTAGTTTTCTCCAAAGCATCGAAACTGTTGCTGATAAGGTTAAGAAGAACCTGCTGCAGCTGTATCCGGTCTCCCTTCACAGGCGGCAGGGTCCTCTCAAGCGCCAAGTCTAAAGAAACTTTTCTTACCGAGGCATCGGTGGAAATAAGCTCCGTGGTTTCTATTACAACCTCATTGATATCCAGAGGTTTCATTTCAGGCTCACTTTTTTTCAGCAGTGAGCGCATTCTCCTGATGACCTGAGCCGCGCGCTGATTATCGCTTATAATGTGGGAGAGGATTTCATCTATTTCCGGCTCTTTGCCGGCAAGCATGCGCCGGGAAGCCTGAGCGTAAGAAAGAATAGAGGTAAGAGGCTGGTTTATCTCATGAGCCAGTGATGAGACAAATTCCGCCAGCTTTCCCACCCTGGTGACATGTAAAAGAGACTCGCGCTGACGGACAATCTCCTCTTCTTTTTCCTTAATCGGGGTGATATCCGTCTGAATTCCTATATAATGGGTGACTCCGTCTCCGGCACCTTTAACCGGTGTTATACGCAGTAAATTCCAGTGTTTCGAGCCGTTTTTTTGAAACTCAAGCAACAGCCCGGTGACAGACTTCTTTTTTTGAATCGTTTGTTTTATTTTATCAAGAAGGGCAGAGTCCATTTCATCACCGTAAAGGTGAAAGTAATTCCGGTTCAGAATTTCTTCTTTTGAATGTCCGGTCATCTCTTGAAAGGCTCTGTTGGCATAGGTGACGGGGAAGCCGGGTTGCCGGATATCTATTATAAAAATACCTTCATCAATTGACTTCAGGGCTTTGTTAAAAATGTGAATCTGCTCTTCAGACTTTATCTGTTTTTCCGCTCCGTTTTTAAGCAGTCCGTTTTTAATTTTGAGTTCATCGGACTGCCGCTGAATTTTCTCCCCCATTTTCTCCCGGCCCTTTTTTTTGTTGCGGATTTTCTTTTCTTTTGATTGTTTTTTAGGCTTCTTTTTTTCTTTCATTTTTATTTTGCCTGCCATTTAACCTCGAGTATCATTTTACAAAAAGAGGCAGCTTTGTGTCAAACAAAATCTTGTTTTAGGAGAGACTTTTTTTCTGACAGATTCGCCTTTCAAATCAATTGCATATAAGTTAATTACCACATAATCTGATATTGCAGCGGCCTCTGCAGCTATTCTTATTTGTGAAACTTTATGAAGTTTAGAATGAAGCAAGCATGTATTATAATTGCTTTAAATAATGAAGAGAAAAGGCTGCCTCTTGTAAATTTATTTTTATTCCCTTAGTATATTAACAGATACTTGTTTTTCTTTTGTCGGATACGGCATAAGAACTTTGCCTAATGAATTATGGGTTATATTTAGCGTTGAAAAAAATACGGAAGTATAATTTAATAAAGGAGTCCTGGGGTGTTTTTAGACGAAGATATAAGACCCTTATAGGTATATCCGGCCTTCCATTTCTCTTCTTTATATTAAGCGCAGAGTTTGCAAGGTCAGTCTCAAATACGCCTTTTATGCATTCAAACTTGTACAATGCCTTATCTTTATATTTAAACATATTTAAATATTTAACTAAACTTAAAAAGATCAGACATCTTTTAAACTGCACAATATTCTTATTGGAGGGATGTCAACAATGCCCTTGC
>JBNJFW010000195.1:0-2927 GCA_051747165.1 Elusimicrobiota bacterium
TCGGAGTCCGAAACGACCCTGTCGATAAAATCAGGTCCGGGCAGATGCAGCTCCTCTTTACTGATAGTCTCGCACTCGTGGTTTAAAAGATAATCCGCTTCTTTTCCCAGTATCTTTTCAATATTTTTAATCATGGCTTCTCCTTAAATTACAACACCCTTAAGTTAACTATTTTATAATAGTATTTTCCATGTTAAAAAATAATTGTCTGAAGTAACTCTTTACTGACTTTTAGGAACCTAATACCCCCTCTCCCTTACCTGATCTTCGTCAAATCCGAAATAGTGGGCTATTTCATGTACGACCGTCTTAAAAATATGCTCTTTCATGGGTTCTGATATTTTTTCCCCGTATATTTTTTCAAAACTTTCTTTGTATATTTCAATCCTGGTCGGCTCGGTCTGGATGGAAAAAGTACTTTTGTTTTTTCTGGAAACCCCGGCGAATAACCCGAAGACTGTTTTGCCGGGATGTTTTTGGCGGACTCCCGCCGGGACATTTTCCCGGCTAAGTACATTGATTTTTTCCTCGTCTAAAATATTGCGGTATTTGGCCGGCAGTTTATTTAAAACGGAATTGACTTCTTTTTCAAATTCCCACAGTTCCATTTTTTCAGATCCTACCTTTTAAAGATTGAGTAAGGCTGGCCGGTGGCTTCCATAACCGTGCGCCACAGCCTTCCGTCGGGAGAGACTTTTTTTCTGCCTTTGGTAACCATGGATATGGGGACATGCACGTAGTGGGCGTTCCATTTGCTTACCAGCATATCGGTTCTCCCGGTAAGGGCGGCGTGGACGGCGTTCTGGGCAAGGTGGACGCAGTAAAGCGAATCCATGGCGTTGGCCGGAACGCTCCTTATTATATAGCTGGGATCAAAATACTTTATATTCAGTTCAACCCCTTCATCTTTAAAAAATTTTTCTGTCTCTTTTTTTAAGAACACCCCGATATCTTTAAGCTTTTTGTTTCCGGATTTATCCCGGGCTTCTTTTTTCCGGTCATCTTCTATGATATCCTGGCCGGCCCCCTCGGCTACCACCACAACCGCATGTTTTTTTCTTAAAATCCTCTCTTTTAAAGTTTCCAGAAAACCGTTCTCCCCTTTCAGCTTAAAGGGCAGTTCAGGAATGAGGCAGTAATTTACGTTTCTGTTGGCAAGTGCCGTATGGGCGGCGATAAATCCGGATGAACGCCCCATAAGTTTCACCAGGCCGATGCAGTTGGGGGATCCTTTGGCTTCGGTATGGGCGCTGTCTATTATATCGGCCGCTTCCTGAACGGAAGTTTCAAACCCGAAAGAGTTGCTGACAAATGATATGTCGTTATCTATAGTTTTAGGGATGCCCACCACCGAAATATTATAATTTTTTTCCTTTATCTTTTGGGCTATTTCGTGAGCCCCTTTCATGGTGCCGTCGCCGCCGACGGCAAAAAGAATTTTGACCCCCCGGGACTTAAGGGTGTCGGCCATTTTGCCCTTGTCCTGCGGCCCCCTGGACGAAGAAAGTATGGTCCCCCCGTCCCGGTGGATGGAATCCACTATCCGGGGGGTAAGTTTTAAAGGCTCAATCTCATCAGCTTTTGCAATTCCCCGGTATCCGTAGCGAAACCCCTCAATTTCTTTGACTCCGTAACCTTCCCCCAGCTGGACAACCAGCTCCCTGATTATATCATTTATCCCGGGACAGAGGCCCCCGCAGGTAACGATCCCGCATTTTAAATTTTTGGGGTTAAAATATATCTTTTCCCGGGGGCCGGCCAGCTCAAAAAACTCCACTTCCCCTTTTTCAATCTTGGGTAAGAGATTGCTCTTGTGAAGATGCCCCACTATATTGTTTTCCCCGGTAACAAAGCTGACCCATTCCTTGTCATTCAGAGGCGAAGAGAATTCCGGCTCGCCCAGTCTGCTTACTTTAATTTCCTTAGTTTTCATATTATTGCCCTTACGCTAATTTAGAGATCATCAGATCTATTTATTTTATTTCTTTGCGTTCTTGAATTTCTTGTCGGCGTCATTAACTGCTTTTACAAAATTTTCCCATTCGTCAAATTTAAAACCGCAGCTTGCCGAGACATCGGATGAGGCGATAAAAAACCCCACCTCATCGTTTTCCATCTCAAAACCAATTGTAAGCAGATCGCCTATCTTTGTTTCATCCAGCAATGTATAACTCATATATCCTCCTTACCAAATTTTCTTCACTAATTTTCTTCCTATAATTTTGTTCTTGCCCCGGCGGGCTATCCTTTTGGGGTCACCAGAGGCGACTTTTTCAATATCATTGGCCAGCCGGGCAAGTTTATATAGAAAACTAACCGTCTTTCCCATTTTTATGTTCTCCGTGAATTTTTACCTATTTATTTTTTCCTGCAGCTGCTCTATATCTTTAACTTCCATAACCAGGACGGTAGACTCTCCGTTGTAGCCCATAGCGGTTATTACCAAACCACGTCCGTCTTTTTCCAGCATAGTGATATTTCCTTTTAATTCGCCGAAAGCGGCCATGGTCTCTAAATCGGCAGGTATCTCGCTCATTTCCCGGGTAACGGTCCACCCTTCGGATTTGTAGTAATCGAGAAAATCCTGATTTGCCTGAGAAGCCGTGGTTTTAGTAATGGAAACTTTTAAATTTCCCTGGTCTTCCGGCAAATCGAGGTCATAAGCTTCCTTTCCGTAACCGGAGGGCAGTCCTTTCTCAATTTTAGTTCCCAGCCTGGAAGCCACAAACGGTATCGCTTTATGGCGATTATTAAATCCCCATATTCCCAGGCCGACTACTACAACCATCAAAATAAGGACCACTCCCAGGCACCCGAAAAGGCATCCTCTTTTCTTTTTCTTTTCTTCCTCTTTTTGTACGCCGCTTTCCACTTCTTCCGCTGTCGGCGGGGTCTGCTGCTCGGCTGTAATTTTTTCTTTTTCGTTG
>JBNJFW010000196.1:0-2906 GCA_051747165.1 Elusimicrobiota bacterium
CTTAATATGGCATTTTGAAGCCGGTGGCTTTCACCGTATTTTTTTGCAAGTTTGCTTCCGATTTCTACATGGCTTCCTTCTGTTTCCCGGTCAATAGCTTTCCCCAAATCATGAAGCAAGCCCGCCCTTCGGGCAAAATCAACATCAAGGTCTAACTCCTCGGCCATTATTCCCGCCAGATTTGCTACTTCAACCGAGTGATTCAATACATTCTGCCCGTAGGACGTGCGGTATCTCATCTTACCCAGCAATTTAATTTCCTCATCGTGGAGGCCTATGACATTTGCCTTCACGGCGGCTTCTTCGCCTTCGCTTATAATCATATCTTCCACTTCCTTTTTGACCTTGGCTACAATCTCCTCTATACGTGTAGGCTGTATTCTACCGTCTTTTATCAGCTCTTCCAGCGCCCTTCTGGCTATCTCTCTTCTCATACCGTCAAAAGAAGAAATCGAAATAACCCCCGGAGTGTCATCTATAATTATATTTACTCCGGTAGCAGCTTCAAGGGCCCTTATATTTCTTCCCTCCCTGCCTATTATTCTTCCTTTCATATCATCATCAGATAAGGGAAAAGAAGCAACAGTCAGCTCTTCTGTAACTTCTGAGGCATTGCCCTGTATAGCCCTTGCAATAACTTCCACGGCCTCCCTCTTGGCATCCCTGCGGGTGCTTTCAATAATTGATTTATAGAGTTTCTGAGCTTCATCTTTGGATTCTTCTTCTATCTGCTTCATAAGGCGCTGACGGGCCTGCTTAGGAGACATGCCGGATATTTTTTCTAGTGTTTCCTGCTCTCTTTCTTTTATATGCTTAAGCTCCTCTTCTTTTTTATGAAGAGCTTCTCTCATCTTTTCCACTTCCACGTCTTTCGCGTCTATTTCCTTTTCTCTTTTCTCAATAATATCGGCCTTTTTATCTAAGTCCTTTGTCCTGCGGCTTATTATTTCTTTCTGTTCTTTTATTTCTTTTCTGGTACTTCGCGTATCTCTCTCAAAATCACGTTTAATCTGCTCCTTGATATTTTCTACTTCCTCTTCCTTCTTTTTATACCGTTCATCAGCTTCCGATTTTACCTCGGCAAGCTTTTTTTTCAATCTGCTGACTTCCATCTCCCTAAGCCGGCCGGTAAACTTCAGCGTAAGCACATAAGCTGAAAGAAACCCTATTCCAAAACCGAATAAAATATGTAAAAGCATTTTATTATATCTCCTTTATTTATCTGTTATAACTTCATCAACTCCAACATCATGCGCACAGCAAGGTATATCTTTTTCAATTTGAAAAGAATAGCAAATCCCGATTTTTTTTACTGCGGGGTCTATACCCGCAAGAAATCTGTCATAATACCCCCCGCCTCTTCCCAGCCTGATCCCGCTCGGCGTAAAGCATAGGCCCGGTATAAAAATTACATCCAACTTTTCCCTGGGAATGGTTTCACTTTGCGGCGGCGGCTCAGGTATTTTGTATTTGCCTATAATCAAACTATCAAAACCCTCTATTTTTGCAACTTCAAGATGAGATGATTTTATCCGGGGTAAATAAAAATTTTTCTTCTTATCAGAAAAATCATCCGTTATACATGATATATCAGGCTCACCTGAATGGGCAATGTAAAACATTATATTTTTTGCTTTTTTAAAGCAGGTAGAATTTTTTATCTTGTTGCATATTATTTTATCCAACTTTTTTTTCCTGTCCTTATCAAAAGAACTGCGAAGCTTTTTATGTTTATCTCTAAGTTTCCGCTTCATGTTTATAACCTTTAATCAATTTAAGATATGCATTTATCTTTTTTTCATAACCTCTGTTTGAGGGATGATAAAAGCTGCGGGGTTTATCCATATATTTCTGCTTAACATAGCCTGAAATGTAGTCATGGGGATATAAATAATTTTCCCTGTCATTTTTTGTAAGATGAGCGGGAATTGTAAACTCGCTTTCATTATCCAGCACTTTCATTGCTTTATTAAGGGCTTTATAGGAAGCATTGCTTTTGGGGGCTGTGGATATATATACTGCGGCCTGAGAAAGTATTATTCCCGCTTCGGGCAGCCCGACATATCGGACCGAATTTAAAGCCGCATTTGCTACCAGTAAAGCCTTTGGATCGGCATTGCCTACATCTTCCGAAGCACATATTGATATCCGCCGGGCAATAAAGCGCGGGTCTTCTCCGGATTTAATCATTTTTGAAAGATAATATACAGCCGCATCCGGATCAGAGCCTCTCATGCTTTTTATAAAAGCGGATATAGTATCATAGTGCTCGTCTCCTTCTCTATCGTATCTGTATTTTTTTTCTACTACCAGGGACTCGATGTCTTTTCTTTCAATAACACTGTTTTTTTTGATGTTTTTGGATTCCGAACATATTTCAAGAATATTTAAAGCATATCTGGCATCGCCTCCGGATTTTCGAGCCAATTCTTCCGCAGCCTCTGAAGTAAGAGATAAATTCTTAGAACCCAGGCCTTTCTTTCTATCTTTAACCGCTCTATCGAGTATTTGTATTATATCTTTTTTTTCCAGAGGATTTAGCCGAAATACGGCAGACCTGGACAATAAAGGGCCGACAATAAAAAAACGCGGATTTTCTGTTGTTATACCCGCAAAGCTTAAATTTCCTTCCTCTACATCCGGAAGAAGAGCCTCCTGCTGAACCCGGGAAAACCTGTGAAACTCATCTATTACAAGAAATGTTTTTTTATTTGCAGAAGCCAGACGCCTTTTAGCTTTTTCCGCTATCTTTCTTATTTCTTTTATTCCCGAACTTACCGCATTAATTTTTTCTATATACGCGTCCATATGTTCTGCCATGACATTAGAGAGAGCAGTTTTACCGCATCCCGGAGGTCCGTGTAATATAACAGAAAATATTTTTCCTGTTTTTATCATTAACCCGA
>JBNJFW010000197.1:0-2828 GCA_051747165.1 Elusimicrobiota bacterium
TTTAACCCTGGGCTTTATTCTTTTTGTGACCGGGGCCTCTCTTTTTCTTAGATTTCTCCCCTTCTTTCTTCCTTGGCCATGTCCGGAACCGTAAGCAATATCAACAAAGAGGGATTTAAATTCTTTAATTCCCTCCGGGCCCTGGATTCACCCTTATATCTTCTTTTCTTTGTCCTGGCCGGAGCCGGCTTAAGGATTGAGAGTTTTACCCGCATAGGAATTGTAGGAGGCGCGTATATAGTGCTGCGTATGACGGGTAAAATAGTGGGCGGTTATTTTGGAGGCCTGGCGGCGGATATCCCTTCAAAAATGAGAAAAAGCATAGGCGCGGCCCTTATGCCCCAGGCAGGCGTGTCCATGGGCCTGGCAGTTATCATATCTTCGGTTTATCCCGAACCCGCTGCAGGAAAACTTCTTCTTTCGATTATTGTTGCCAGTACGGTTGTTTTTGAAATATTCGGCCCTTTCCTGACCCGCTATGCCCTGGTAAAAAACAGCGGCTGAAATTATAGCCAATTTTGTTGTTAGTTTTATGGATGCGCATCAGGTTGGGATAATACAAATGTGACAGACATGTTCACAAACCCCCGAGACTTGACGGCATTTATTTGGTAAAGCCCGGGAAAAGGAAGTTAAAATTTATGAAAGCTAAAGAATTAGATAAAAAATTTGAAGAAGGGCAAGACATATTAAAACATCTTGATATGTCTAAAGCCGGGAGACCTGAACAAGAACAGAAAAGAGTTAATGTCGATTTCCCTCTTTGGATGGTTCATTACTTAGATAAAGAATCCAAGCGCCTTGGGGTCTCTCGCCAATCTGTTATTAAACACTGGATAGCAGAACGTTTAGAAAAAACTGAAAGGCAGCGGTAATGAAAGCAGATGTATTTGAAGTCAGGATAATAAAAGAAAATATGCCCTTTAGTTTACTGCGGACTTTAAAAACTCTCTTTTGATTACAACATCTGTTTTCTGTTTTCTCTTATCCAAATTTCCCAGAAAGGATCTTCTATTTTTATTTCGCCGTTTAAATCAACTACAAATCCTTTTTCAATCAGCCTCTTAAATGCACTGGAAGAAGTGCTTGGAGAATTTATTCCGTATTTTCTCAAAAATTTTTCTGATGTGAATTTTTTATTTCCTTCCGTTATTCCGATAAGCAGTTTTTTTTCCGTGTTATCCGCCTGTTTCCACCACCTCATATAATCGGCATTATGTTCAATAATGATTTCCCCAATTGCATTGCTTATCTCTTCTTTCCTCATTTTGCCCGCCCTTTTAAGATTACAAATCTCATGGCACAACTGTTGCGTGTAGTAGGGGTGATTGTCCACTGTTTTAATTATATCATCTTCCAGTCCGTTTGTTTCGATCCGTTTTTTTTTAAATCTTCCAATGATAAATTTCTTAAATTTTTCTTCCGGGATCTTATTTAAGTTCATAATTCTTGTAAATTTGTAGAAAGGATTTTTCCTGTTGCCGAAAATGTCACCCATCATTCTTTGCCGGCTTCCGATAAAAATATAGACTACATTCTGATGATGCTGAAAAATTGCTCTCATTTTTCTTTCCAGCCCGGGGGAAATCCTTCGTATTTCCTGAAACTCGTCATAAATAATTACCAGGTTTTCTTTTTGCGAGGCCCCTACTTTTTCCGGTAAATTCAAAGCATCTTCAAGATACACCGGGATATCCTTTTTTTCGGGGCCCAGTGATATGGACAATTCCCCGCTACCCGGCTCATATTTAAAGTCAGGTTGAACTCTTAAATTTTTTAAATAGTTTTTAAGTTTTTCAAAAGGACTTAATGATAAGGTTTTTTTTATTAAAATATTTGACAAATCATCTTCACCGGCAACTAATTCCATATTGATATCTAAATACTTTATATTCATGTTTTCAATTGCATTTACGACCAGGCTTGTCTTACCATAACGCCGGGGGCTCATAAGTACAAGATTTTGACCTGATTCTATTTCATTCCTGATGAGCTGAATTTCTTCTTCCCTGTCCGCAAAATATTCACCACGTACTACTTTTCCGAATAAAAATGGATTCATATAACCTCCTGTATTACGACAAATATCGTTACGATATATATCGTAATATTATTTGCGGCGTTTGTCAATGCTATGTTCTTTAAATTAAAATATCCCCCTGTACTTTGACAAAGAAAATTAATTTAACTATTATTCTTATAGAATAATGATGGGAGGGAAGGCCTCTCGTTTTTGTGATTTAGAATATAAATAGAAAAACCGGCAGGGGAAGTTCCGTAAAGACGGACGCTGCCCCGCAGCGGTACGGCCTTTAAGGCCTCAGCCCGAATGCCTGCCGGTGAGTATGTTACTTCGAGGGAAGAAGAGGTGAAAAAATAAGCCTCTTAAAGCCGCGGAGTATTTTATATGCCCGCGGGTTTTTTTTATGAAAAGATTATTTTTTTTATTTCTACTTTTAATTTCAGGTTCATGTACTAATGAAAGATCCAAAGAAGGTTTTGTTTCTCTTTCTCCGGCTGCAACAGAGATAGTCTATATGCTGGGAGCCCGGGACAGCCTTAAAGGGGTTTCTGATTACTGCGATCGCCCGCCCCGGGCAAAAGAAAAACCTTCCGCAGGAGGAATAATTAATCCTTCTATAGAAAAAATTATTTCCCTCAGCCCTGAAACAGTATTTATCATGCCCGGACTCCCCGGTGAGATTTTCCGCAAAATAGAGAAAGCCGGGATTAATACTATTGAACTTAAATCCGAAGGAATTGAAGACATATTCCTGGCTGTGGAAAAAATTGCCCGCCTGTGTGGTAAAACTGCCCGGGGAGATGAG
>JBNJFW010000198.1:0-2824 GCA_051747165.1 Elusimicrobiota bacterium
TCGTTAACTATGCCTCCGCGGGCGGAATTAATTAAAAGAGCGTTCTTTTTCATCATTGAGAGTTCTTTGTAGGCAATTAAAGCCTCTGTTTCGGCGTTAAGAGGAATATGCACAGTAATTATGTCGGCTGTTTTTAAGAGAGTATTTAAATCCACCTTTTCACATCCCGCATCTCTGGCACCGCTCTCGCTTACATAAGGGTCATAGGTTATGACTTTCATACCGAAAGCGAGAGCCCGTTTAAGCACTTCCCTGCCTATGCGTCCCAGGCCTATTATCCCCAGGGTTTTTCCGTAAAGCTCTATTCCCTTATATTTTTTTCTATCCCACCTTCCTTCTTTTATTGAATCGTGGGAAGTATGAATATTGCGGGCAAGAGACAGCATAATAGCAAATGTATGTTCGGCAGCGGATATTGTGTTTCCGGAGGGAGAGTTCATAACCAGAATCCCCCTTTCAGTTGCAGCCGGGATATCTATATTATCAACTCCCGTTCCTGCCCGGCCGATGACTTTAAGCGCCGGAGCGTTCTCCAAAAGACTGGAAGTAACTTTAGTGCCGCTTCTTACAATAAGAGCATCGGCATCCTTGAGCGCCTGGCGCAGCTCGTTTTCATCTGCCGAAGGGCGGTAATCCGCTTCCAGCCCCTCTTTTTTTATTTTTTGCAGGCATTCATCCGCTATTGTATCAGTAATTAAAACTTTCATTTTATTCCTCTCTTTTCTACTAAAAACTCAGGCCCCAGGACCATGGTCAAGCTTTAAGGGCAACTCATAGCTTTATGTTATGCAAATGTTTTTTATGTGTCAAATTATTAGTCTTGACAACTCCCCTTTGTTAAAACAAGGGTGTGCTCCAGCTTATACCCCGAAGGGCTTTCGTATTTGGAGTTTCTGCTTATCGTAGAAACCAGGGTTTCTACTTTGCAGGCTGTTACCGAGTATCACTCGGCTGGATATAATATAATAATTTGCGATACAAAAAGCAAGACTGATTTAAAACTATTTGGCTTTTACGCCTTATATATATTGCTAAAGTAAAGAGCTTTACGGCGCTTATCCGGCAAGAAAATTCAAATGTTATATTTAATAAGCAGCGCTTGTGTTATTTTTATTTGATGAGAGGGAAATTGCTTTTACTTGAAAAATTAAATTTATTTACGGCTTTGCTTACCGCCTCTATTATTTTTTTGTCAAGGTTTTTGTTGCTTTCGACAGGCGAAAAATCAGCTTTCACTTCTCGGGGAACATTGTTTACATAGTAGTAGGGAATAGAAAATTCTTTTTGGGCATAACCGGCGCCTTCAACTCCCCTTGCCTTTATTTCCACCAGCAGGTAATCGGGTTTTTTTTCTTTTGCCGCTTTTTTTATGGCTTTTTTCATATCTTCATCGCGGTCAAGATTGTTCAGCGCAGCGTCTATTTTAACGTTATATCTTTTTTCAATCTGCTTTGAAAGGCGATCCAGTATATAATCCGGAGCGGTGGTAAGAAAAAGAGCTCTTTTTTCTTTTAAGTCGGGAGAGGGATGGATTACCTCACATTCAAACCTGGTAAAAACAACAGGCGCCAAAGAATTTTTTCTTTTTAACACCTCTTTTATTTTTGCTGCTTTTTGCGGATTTGAATTTTCTTTCTGGCAGTTGGCCATTATAAATAAAACAGCTTTTTCCAGATTCGGAAAATCCTCAAGGAGTTCAATTTCAACATCGGAGGGGATTAAAAATATTACTCCCTCCGGCTGAACCGGAGGGTGCTCTGCTCCGCTTCCTTCGTGTATTATCAGGTTTGCGGGGCTGCTATTGGCTTTTTTTATTCCTTTGTCTACATTTGAAACCGCAAACTCATTAAAATAGCCCGCACCCGCCCTGCGACATCCCAGGAGGGAAATATAGGGGACCTCTTTTCCCCGGGCCTCAATGGCATCGAGATAGGCCGAAATTATTAAGGCGTCTTCAAAAACATCCGAAGCGCCGTGCAGTCCGAAATCAAGAAGGCGGGAAAGATATTCAGGTTTGAAGCGGGAGGAAAGAAGCTCGTTTCGGCTAAGGTCCGCTGAATCTTTTTTTAAGGCTTTTTTATATATTTCAATCATGGGGGGTTCCGGCGGCCCTCCCCGGGAATGAGTAATTAAAACCGGGTTCCAGGGGGTTTTTATTTCTTTTATGCCGGATAACAGGCCCCCTATGTAAGAGCCGAAAGCCGTTTTGCCTACTCTTTTATTTGTGGCGTAAATACCTACGGAAGGTTTCTTTTGTTTTACCGAGCTGCTTTCCTGGGCAAATACAGTGCCGCCGGCTATATATTCAAGTCCGAAGGATACAGTTATTCTGGCAAGTTCAACAGTTTTTTTTCTGTAGATCTGGGGAGCCCCGGAAAGCTGGACCACTTTATCAATGTTTTTATTTTTGGAAAGAAATCTGCGCAGTTCTGTTTCCGGGAAATTTTCAGGATTATCACTGGAGGGAAAAACAACCTCTTTTTTAAATTCTTTTTTAAACTGAAGGGAAAAGGATTCCCTGCTTTCTATTTTTTCTGTGCCCCCTATCCACATAAGAGCACCGACCTGCAGATTATGCCGGCGGCTCAATTGCTTTATTGAATATATGGTATTGTCGGGTTTGTGTACCCCGTCAATCAAAAACAGCGCTTTTTTCATAAATTATAATTTCTCCATTGAATTTTTCCTTTATCTCCTCTTTTTTTTCCGGTTCCATGACCGATAAAACACTGGGGGCTATATCTTTTAAAGAGCCTCCCTCTTTTATTTCATAATTTTTATCTGAAAGAACAGCCAAGGGAACCGCCAGGTATATTGTTGCTGC
>JBNJFW010000199.1:0-2796 GCA_051747165.1 Elusimicrobiota bacterium
AGATATGATGTTAAATGAAGAAATAGAAGAACGGGATAAGGATTCCCTTTATAACGAAATGGTTGAAATAAGTATTTTAAAAGAAAAATTCCTCTCCGGGAAATCAGCTTCCCTGGTAACTTTTAGAAATTATTTCAGCTCCCCTTATACTCACGTGACAGTTATAAATAAACCCCAGAAGGGAATAGCCGCCGCCATTACCTCTTTTCTTTCAAATCAGGGTTTTGATATTAAGGGAGAGCTTTACTATAGCGAGCGCATTATTGGTTTTGACAATAATGGCCTTGAAATAACATCCTACAGAGTGTCGAGATTAGAAAATATCGAAAGCCTGGATTCTCCGGAAAAATTCACAAAAATTTCTCTGGATAAGGAAAAACACTCGCATGATAAACAGATGCGTGTTATTGACGCCAGGTTTACCAAAGAAAAAGATAAAACAGAAATTGATGATGCCATAAGAAAAAAAATTGACAGGGGATTTAAGGCGCAGGGAGAGCCGGATCCGGTGGGGAGTATTGCCATAGGTAATATAGTTAAATATGATTCACAGCAGAGCCGGGGTCTCCATTATCCAATGACTTATGACGATGATAATGTGGGTGAAAATATAAAAAAACTGCAGGATGCAGTTGACACTCATAAAGCGAATTATACCGATGAAATAAGGCAGTATATTGAGAACTCTCTTTTATTTGCGCAGAAAAAAGCACCGGAAACCGGCCTGGTGCCGATTTCTCTCTTTTTGTCATCAATAGCTGAGAAAATAGGCAAACTGGATCAGGAAAACAGAGAGCAGATGATTTCCGGCGTTGAAAGCATATCGCAAGAGCTTTATCCTGCAGTTTCAGCCGGAATTTTAAAGCCGGAATCCTTAACTGATCCGGAAAAAGAAATAGTAAAAGTTTTTGATGATTTACAAGAAGAATACAGTTCAAAAAAGGAAGTTGGTGCTGCTTTTGAGATGATATTTGAAGAGACTAAAAACAAGACAGTTAAGATTTTAAGAGAAGAAAACTGTTCAAAAGAGGAAGCCATATTCAAAGCTTTTCAGCCTGTCGTTATTAGGATAATTGAAACAAGAAAGGAGCTTTATTCTGAGCTGGGCAGCCTTGCTATAAGTGTGATGAAAAGGCTTAAAGATGGCGGCGCTTCAGTTATTACTCTTGAAAACGCGCCTGAAGATAAGCCTTTTATTCTTTTGCTTAATGAGGATTTAAAAGGGGTTCATGAATATAACCAACTGAGAAAAGATTATCCTAATATGGTAGGAATAGTTGTGCGGACGGGGACCAGGCATTATGCTATTAATGCCAGGCAGGAGGGCTTTCCTGTTTTAACCGGGATTACCACTGAAGTTGAGGGCTTAAGGGTTTCTACCTATGAAGCAGTAAAGGATGGAGTTACAGCTATTTTAGATACGGAACATGGTTTGCTTATAGTTAACCCCGGTATGGAAGACAGAAGCAAAGCCCGGGAGAAAATAAGTATTAAAAAGGCAATTGATGAACATTGCGAAAACAAAATTTCCGAGGAAACTGTTACAATAGACGGAAAGAATGTTCCGGTAGCGCTAAATCTGGATAGTTATTCCAATGCGGAGAGAGTAAAAAGCCGGCATGTGGATTCAATAGGCCTTTACAGAACCGAGGGAGAGTTTGCCGATCGGAAGGAAATAATAGATGAAGAAGAGTGGGTTAAAAATTTTACTTACATAGTAGAAGAAAGCGCTGTTCCTGTTTCTGTAAGAGCAGTTGACCGCCAGCTGAGCTTTGAGGGAGGCGATGTTAAAGATTCACCTGCTTTCGGTTCCAGTAAAATGGACGGGCTGGAATTTATATTACGCGATGCGGTGGGATATGACATAGCCTTAATTCAGGTCAAGGCTGCTATGAGAGTTTTTGCCCGGTACCCCGGCCAAATCGGCATAATGTTTCCCATGGTTTCTAGAAGCGATGAGCTTGAAGATATTAATAAATTGATATCTGACGCGCGTGAAACCCTGATTTCTGAAGGGAAAGCAGGCAGAAAAGATCTGGAAAATTTCCCCGTGGGTATCATGTTCGAGACCTTAAGCGCGCTTACTGAGCGAAGCGCTTTGATGGAAGGAAGTAAGTTTGCCAGCATTGGCACGAATGATTTTATTTCGGATTTATATAGTTTAAAGAGAGGACAAAGCGGCACTGACCGTCATATGCTTACATTGACTCCTAATCTTGCTTTGCAGCTGGACGCTCTGGCGGAGACTGCTCATAAAAATGATGTACCCATTTCCGTTTGCGGCATGCTTGCCTCAGTTCCCGAGTTTCTGCTTTTTGCCGCATACCAGGCTTCACTGGGAAGAAAAGTTAAGCCCAGTGTGGGCATAGGACAGGCAGCTTATGTAAAAGAATTTATAAGACATGTGGACAGCAAAAGATTAAAAAATTTGTTTAATAGAGAATCTTTAAAAACATATTTAAAGCGGGAAGATGAATTTCGCAAGGCTTTAAGTGAAGAAGTATATAGAGTAGAACAAGAAATAGCAGAGTCCAGCAAAGATTCATTTAACAGCGGCTTTGCAGATAAGTTTGTATTACTGTCATCTGTTCCTATGATCTCATTTGTCCTTGCCCAGATAGGAGGGTTTTCAATTGCGGCCTCATTTTTAATTGCCTCGGGCGTCATTGCGGGCCTGGTTTTCATACCTGTCTTGATAACATTGATTTTTCTTTTAATAAAGGGCCTGTCCGGATATGCTTTTAAATCGCCCTCAGCTTTTGAAACCAGAGACGCGCTGGAAATATTTGAGCAGGC
>JBNJFW010000200.1:0-2753 GCA_051747165.1 Elusimicrobiota bacterium
CATTATCGCTCATTATAGCGCCACTCTGCAGGATTTATAATAAAACTTATTCATAATAATTTATAATATAATAATTTCAGCCTTTTTTACAAGAAATAGTCTTTTCATCCGAAGATTTCCCTGTAATGCCTGAGCCGGGCACAGGTTCCGGGTTTCTCTCAGCATATTCCTTGCAAAGTTCTGCAGTAAAGTATGCGGACCTACGCTCTTTCCGGCCTTGGATGTAAAGATAAGCTCGCTGTGGCCTATATCATCAGCCTGGCGCTGCCGCCAGTTTTGGAGCAGATGCTTCTCTGCAGGCGTTAATATTGCTGGTATTTTTTTGCCGGGTTTTTGCCTATTTTCATTCTTCTTTTTGAATTTCTCTTAGAATTTTCTTTAATTTTATCTTTACTTTTGGTATTTTGTTTTTAATTGCATCCCACACCAATTCGTAATCTATTCCAAAATAAGCATGAATTAATATATTTCTCATTGCCCCCATCTCCTTCCATGGCAAATCCGGATTTTTTTCTTTTATTGTTTCAGGAACATTTTTAGCTGCTTCTCCAATAACTCCAAACTTCTGAATTACAGCGCTGAAAGTTTTGTCATCTTCCTTTAGTTGATTGATATTCATCCCTTTAACAAAACTTTCAATAGAGTCAATAGCTGCTATTATATCATTAATGGAAAGTTTATAATCCCTCATAGGTGCACAACCTCTCTATAGATTTCTTCTTTTATTTCCTGTCTTACCGCTCTATCAGAAACAATATCTACTTTCACATCAAGTTTTTCTTCTAAATAATTCTTAAGGCCCGCGAGTTCAAACAAAGAAGCCCCTTTATAGAACTTAACCAAAATATCAAGGTCACTGTCTTCTTTTTGTTCTCCTCTGATGTAAGAACCGAATATTCCGGTAATTTCAGCTTTGAATTTTTTCCTTATTGTATGTTGTGATTTTTTAAGAATAGATTTAATATGATCAATCTCACTAATTTTTTTATTCATAATATTTCCTCCAAAACGTATCAATTCCGGAAAACAGAGTGTTTTGAACCCTGTTTTCCCTATAATTCTATTGTATTTTACCTTATTTTGTCTGATAATGTAAAATTTTTTTCTTTTATTTCTCATTTTTTTTAATTTATTTTATACTTTTTACCTAAGCAGGGATAGTGGAAATCAGTATCCGCTAAAATTTTCAAGCTTTATTGATTCTTCCGGCATTTCCAGCTCCCCGGATGCCATATCGCGCATGGCCGAGACAAATGCAGGCGGGCCGGCTATGTAAAAAAGGCTCCTGGAATACTCGGGACAATTTTCTCTTATCATTTTAGCATCTATATATCCCCTGTTGCCCTTCCAGTTTTCCCTGGCTGCGGCATCAGGAGAGCTTATGGTGTGTATAAGCTTAAGTCCGGAAAGTTTTTTTTGAAATTCTTTTAAGTCCTGCCTGAAAGCTATTCTTTCAACGCTGCGGTTTGAATAAAAAAGAAAGGCATTGAGGGGAGAAGTGCTGTCAAAGCAATACTCAATAATACTTTTAAAAGGAGTTATGCCTATCCCCCCGGCCAGAAAACATAAACTGTCTTTTTTTAAATCACCCAAGCTTAATTTGCCAAAGGGACCCCTTATGCTTACAGGATCCCCCTTTTTAAGCCTGTCAAGCGCATTCTTATAATCTGACCCCGACATAATGGTAGTCATTTCAATATTTTCTCTTAAAGGGGAGCTTGAAATGGTAAAATGCTTTGAATATTCTTTTCCTTTATTATTGAAAGTAAAAAAAGCAAACTGGCCTGCTTTAAAGTCAAAATTTTCAAGCGGCCTGAAATAAAAGCTTTTCACTCCCGGGCATATTTCTTTAGAGAAAACAAATTTTGAATTTACTGTTTTCATTCTCCATACTCCTTAATATATAGTACTGCACCACCCTTATTCTTTTATATAATACAAAAATACTCTGCTAAAACAAAAAAATAAAATATGCACAATAAAAAATATTTTAAGCTTGACAATAATAAAATTCTTTCTTATCTTTGATTTAAAGGCCGGCGTAAGAAGTGTACTCACGGAGGTTATTTTTATGAAAAGGATTCTGTTATGCTTAATAATGGTTCAGGGCATTTTTATTTTAAACCGGCAAAGCCTGCACTCGCGCTACGCCGAAGACATTCTCTGGGAGGAAATACCGGTTGTCCTTTCGGTATCAAAGAGAACCCAGCCGGTAATTGAAGCCCCGGCCTCAAGCTATATAATAACGGCCGAAGATATAGAAAAAAGGGGCTATACAAACCTTAAAGAAATCTTCAAAGACCTCCCCGGAATGGAATCCATCGAATATTATTTCAGCGAACTGGGAACCGAGGTACCCGTAAGGGGAATCACCGGAAACAATAAAATCATCTTTATGATTAATGGAATGAGGGTCAACCCTCCCGGAGGAGAAGGGATGCCGCTCAGAAGTGATTTTAACATAACAAACGCCAGGCAGATCGAGATCGGATACGGCCCCGGCTCCACGCTTTACGGGCAGGATGCAATAAGCGCCATAGTAAATGTGGTAACAGAAGAGGACCAGGAAGGCCTGGATGCGGGCATAGAAGGAGGCTTAAACAATCATCAGGCAGCCTATATAAGCGGGGTAAAGCATTTTGAGGATTTCACCGCCAGCGGGAATATAAGCTTTACCGACAGAGAATTAATTGATTTAAAAGACCAGTACCAAGACTGGTGGGCTCAGTATACACCTGCCCAGGACTATGACC
>JBNJFW010000201.1:0-662 GCA_051747165.1 Elusimicrobiota bacterium
TTTTGCACTCTCTGCATCTTTTTGCACTTCTGCACGATTTCTAACATACTGTTATTGAGTTTTGTGTAATCATAAATGCAGGAAGTGCAGAAAGTGCAGGGGGGTTATAGCCTTTTTTCATACCGACCATTTTCAATTCTTAGAAATAACTTCTTATCATTTAAGAAATATTTTATACTTCTTTCTTTCATGTTGTAGTCTTTCCCTTTTAAAATAGCTTCTTTGGTCTCAAATATTTCCGATAATATTTCATAGAAATTCCGCTTATTTCTTGGAAGATTATCTAACGGATTGGAATTGTTTATAAGATCATAAATCCTACTCCCTGTTTTCCGAAAATACTCCACAAGTTTAATAGCACCTTCCACTGATTCCATACTAATCCGGGTACTGTCTGTATTATTAAGAACCTGAAGGATCAACGAAAGTCTTACTGCATAAATCTCAAGTTTGCTGTATATCCCTTCTATTCCTTCATTCTCTGCTTCGTTACATAGTCTTGTATTTTCGGCCTGCCACTCTCTTAGCCGGGAAGATGCTTCATTTGTGAAGGTGAGTTCCCTGTCTCCCCGGAGATTTGATATTTCAGTCATCACATCTTCTAAGGTCCGGGGAATATACTGCGGAAGTTCTTTCTCGCTCCAGGCTTCCTTTTTCAGTCC
>JBNJFW010000201.1:672-2742 GCA_051747165.1 Elusimicrobiota bacterium
CGGTCGATAAAGCCATTCGATGTTCTGTTTTCTTTAGAGAATTCATTTAAAACACCCGGCTGTATCGTTCCTGCAACGCTAATGAAAGGATCATCAACCCGGATGGGCTGACTTGTCTTCCGGTCAATAATAATGGGTTTTCTTGAAAAGCATGAAAGCCAAAACTCCTGTTCTCCCCCTGAGCTATAACGGTTAAAGTTTTTTAGCCAGCCGGCCAGCTCATCTACATATACCCCCAAACCTTCCGGGTTATTTTTGTGAACGGATGCCAACGCTTCGGGGGTAATGTCATTCACAATTCTCTTTGTAAGAATAGGCTCCTCCGGTTCTGAAAGACCTTCATTTTCACGCTCTTTTTTGGACAAGCTTTGGGCGTATTCAAACTCACTTTTTTCCTGGTCATATTCCTGATGGGCTTGTTTGTCCTGTTTTCTTATAGGTTCTAAAGCAAACGAAAGGGGATGACTCTTATTGGTCCCGGGTCTTCCAACCAAAGCAATATAAATAACCGCTCTCTCATACCATCCGTTTGGTGTTTTCACTTTTGCCTTTTTTCTTATGGCTACTGATGCCGCATACAAAATAGATGCACTAATGAAGTCTAAAGGATAATTTAGACACTCATTTGTTGCTCTGATAACTTCCCGGACATCCTCAGGAAACACTTCAACCGGAAACCCGCTTTTCATTTGATTAATATGCTTTTTAAGCTGGCTTGCACCTTTAAAAGCCTCATTATCAAAATGAGGCTTTATGTCTACGGAATTATTTTCTTTGTCCCTTTGATTTACTGATAGCGCATCACTCTTAATTTCAGTAATATTAGCTTCTTTATGTTGCATTGCTCAGCAGTTTACAGGGTTTCATGGTAGTTGGCCTCCAGGAGTTTTTCCACATCTGAGGCTTTGTAGTAGATTTTACCGCCAACCTTTGAAAAAGGTATGGTGCAGGAGTCGCGCATTGATTGCAATGTCCGGGGACTTATTTTCAATACCTCCATTACTTCCTGGTTATCAAGCCAGGTTTCTGTTAGTTTGTTCCTGTTTTTGACTATTTCAGCTTTTAACTCTTCTCTGAGTGCACCTATTTCATCAAATATTTTTTTGAGCTTTTGCTCATCAATTAAATTGAAACTCATCTTTACTTAATTTTTTAGATTAATAAATTGCTTGTTTCAATTCAAATACCGGTATATGAATGAATTTGATGCGAAAATAGAGCGAGTTGAAGCAATATAATAAAAACCATACTCTGACTCAGAATAAGTCAGAGTATTTTAAATGTTTCATTTTGATCTAAAGGAAGTTAAAAAATTAAATGCGGAAAAGTTATTTTATGAATTCAGAGTATCTTTTAACTCATCTATCTTTCTTTCTAAAGATTTGTCTTTATTATGCGAGTTATTGCGTATTTTATTTGGCTGTAAGCTTTCTCTATTATCGGGATTAAAATAATAGGATACAACCTCCCATTTACTATGACTATAGTCAATATGTCTTCCGAGTTTCCTGAAAACAAAATTTAAAACTTCCGCACCACCTTCCCAATGAATCCGGGTATTTGTTCCATTTTTATTAAACAGGCTTTTAAAATCCTGCCAGGTATTTTTCAGGCAATTGCCTTTTATATGATCAAATATGTCATATAATCTTTCGGTAACTTCGTCCTTTTTATCCTTATCCTTTGGCACCCCTTTAATCCACATTGAATAGGAATTACGCTTTGGCTTTTCTGTAGTTTTGTTAGCAAGCTTCGCTTCAATATCTGTTTTTTCCTGACTCTTTTCTACATATTTAAAAGGTATTTCGGTTTCCGGAAATAGATATGAAAATTCATAAGCCCAATTAGAAAACATTTCGGAAGACTTTACTACCTCAAGAGATTCATCAACTATAAACATTTCAGCAAAATCAGGACTTTTGACCACATAGGATTTACGTTGGATTTTATAATGAATAGGAAGAGCTAAGGTCTTATTTGGAGCACAATTCTTTATAAATTCACCAACTTTCTCAACCAACACACCATTCGTTACGTTATAAGATTCATCTTTTAGGAAATCCGGTTCTG
>JBNJFW010000202.1:0-2738 GCA_051747165.1 Elusimicrobiota bacterium
CTTTCAGCAAAAATGTCAATTAAAAGGTGAATTTTAAGATGCAATGTAATAATTAAAGCGAAAAGATTTGTATCAGGGCAGGTGAATTATATATAATGCTTTTATTCTATGGAAAACATAATACTTTTATTAATCTCCGGGATACTGCTCCTATGGCTGGGAGCGGAAAGTTTTGTCAAGGGCGGCAAATATGCCGCTTCTTTTGGCATATCCCCCCTGATTTTAGGGATTACATTCGGTGCCGTGGCAACGTCCCTTCCTGAATTTGCAGTTTCATGGATTGCGGCTTTTAAAGGTTCTCCGCAAATTGCGGTAGGCAATGCTTCCGGTTCGATTATAGCCAATACCGGGCTTGCCCTTGGCCTGGGGTCTTTGATATTTCCCTTAAAGATAAATGAAGAAGCTATTAAATATGATTTTTTGTTTCTTATGATATCCTCTCTGCTTTTTTTAATCTTTTCGGCTGATTTGCATATGGGAAGACTGGAAGGTGTTGTTTTTTTGGTTTTTTTTCTGTTATACATGTTCCATCTTTTTAAAAGGAGGATGGATTTCAGTATCAAGGCCTCCAATAAAAATAATACTACCGGGATAACATCCTCTGTTTTTTTTCTCCTTGTAGGAGCCGGTTTAATTATAGCCGGAGGAAGAATGGTAGTTTCCGGCGCTTCCGCTTTTTCGGATATGCTTGGTATTTCCGAGGTTTTTATAGGCTTGAGCATTACGGCATTGTGCACTTCACTGCCGGAAATAGCCCTGGTGGTTGCGGGAGCACTGAGAAAATCTCATGGAATAAGCCTGGGAACCATAATCGGATCCAATATTTACAATATACTCCTTGCCCTGGGAGGTGCCCTGCTAATAAGCCCGGTAGAGATTAGCAGAAGAGAAATGCTTTTCCAGGCCCCGGCGGTTATAATTTTCACCATAATCCTTTTTCCCATTATGCTTAGTTCCAGAAAAATAAACAGAGGTGAAGGTGCCTTTCTTCTACTCTGCTATGCAGGATATATTTACCTGATGTTTTTGACATAGAAAAAATAAATGATATTTTATGTATGATAAATACGGACTTGGAAATAAAACTATGATTGAAAAGCACAAAATTTTTTTAATTTGTCATGAACTATTTTTTTGACACACACGCTCATTTGCTTGATCCCAGACTCAGCGATTTGCAGGAAAAAAACATCAGGGAAATTAATAAGGTTATATGCGTTTACTCTCCGGATGAAAGCCTGGATGATTTCTTTTCTCTTTTAAAAAAAGATAAAGTTTACGGAGCCAGCGGCATACATCCTCATTATGCCTCTGATGCCCATGCTATGTGGGAGCAAATGCTTGCCGCCTTTGATAATGAAAAGGTAGTGGCAGTGGGAGAAACCGGCCTTGATTTTCACTATATGAATTCCCCGGAAGAAATTCAGGTGGAAGTGTTTAAAAAACAGCTTAAACTATCCCGCGAAAAAGGCCTCCCCGTTATAATCCACTCCCGGGAAGCTGCAAATAAAACATTAGAAATACTTGATGAAGTAAAAACGTACAGAGTTTTAATACACTGCTTCAGCGGCGGAGAAAAGGAAATAAAAGAATATTTAAGCAGGGGTTTTTATATAGGTCTGGGCGGTGTTTTAACCTTTGCCAAAGCCGATGAGCTCAGAGGCGCCGTAAAAGATGCTCCCCTTGAAAAACTTCTTCTGGAAACCGACTGTCCCTATCTGTCCCCTGTTCCCCTGAGGGGTAAGACAAACAGGCCCGCCAATGTAAAATACGTAGCGGAAAAAATAGCAGAACTGAAAGACATCCCGGTGGAAAAAGTAGCCAGGGCCACATACGAAAATGCTATTAGATTTTTCAATATAAAATAATCTGAATATGAATACAAGCATTAAAATAGTATCCTGGAATGTAAACGGTATCCGCGCTGCCGTTAGGAAAAATATTATGGATTGGGTCAACGAAGACAACCCGGATATAATCTGTTTTCAGGAGACCAGAGCCGACGAAAGCCAAATGCCCTCACAAATAATGAATGCGAATTCTTACCGGAAATATTTTTCAAATCATGAGTTTAAAAAAGGGTATAGCGGAACAGCTCTTCTTAGCAAGAGAGAACCCGAAAACATAAGCAGGGGCATAGGAATAAAAGAATTTGACAGTGAAGGGCGCTTTCTTATTGCCCGTTATGATAAATTCACTCTCTTTAACGTATATTTTCCCAACGGCAAAAGCAGCCCTGAGCGTCTCGACTACAAGCTTTCGTTCTACGAAGCTTTTCTTGATTACATTGAAAAACTGCGCAGCCGCGGCCGGCCTATTATCTTCACGGGCGACCTTAATACCGCGCACAAAGAAATAGATCTTGCCCGTCCTCGGCAAAACAGCCATATATCCGGTTTCCTCCCCGTAGAACGCAGATGGATTGATAAAGTTATAGAGAAAGGATATATTGACACTTTCCGTATTTTCAACAAAGAGCCGGGTAATTATACCTGGTGGTCCATGAGAAGCCGGGCCCGGGAGCGCAATGTGGGATGGCGCCTTGACTATTTTTTTGTCAGCCCTGATTTAAAGCCTTATATTAAAAATTCGGAAATTTATCCCCGGGTTAAAGGTTCCGACCACTGCCCGGTGGCTTTGACTCTTGATTTTTCGCAAAACTCATCTTAAAACAGCTATTGTCCCGTAATCCACTTCACCTTCTTTTGTTATGACTTTGTAAATATATAGCCCCGATT
>JBNJFW010000203.1:0-2728 GCA_051747165.1 Elusimicrobiota bacterium
GGAAGCGGCCAGTTTACTTTAAAGGATATTCAGTCTCGGGTTATTCTGGTATCTCACGCTCTGCATCCTTCGGATGCCGTTGAGGTAAAAAAAGAAAATGTAATAGGATTTACTACCGATGTGGGGGGCAGGACATCTCATATTGTGATTATGGCCGAATCCCTGCAGATTCCCGCGGTAGTGGGTCTTAAAAATGTTTCCCGAAAAGTTTCTCCGGGAGACCTTTTAATTGTGGACGGAGACGAAGGTGTGGTATACATAAACCCCGAATCTGAAATTATAAGAAAATACAGGAGTAAAAAACAACGTCAGGAACAGACAAAAAAGAAACTTGTAAAACTTAAGAACAGGCCGGCGATAATGCGCTGCGGCCGGAAGATTGAAGTATCCGCCAATATTGAGTCCGCTACAGAGGCTTCTACAGCGGTTGAATACGGGGCTGAAGGTATAGGTTTGTTTCGTACCGAATATATGTATCTTAACCGAAAAGATCTTCCTTCAGAGCAGGAAATATATGAAAAAATTGTGCAGGCCGCGAATATCATAAGTCCCAATAATCTTGTAGTAAGAACAATAGATCTGGGAGCAGATAAGCTTTCGCGTCAGCTTGGAATAAAGGCTGAAAAAAGCACTTTCCTGGGTATGAGGGGAATAAGGATATGCCTTGCGTTTCCGGAGCTTTTTAAAACCCAGCTGAGGGCAATACTCCGGGCTTCTGCGGAGGCAAATATTTTTATAATGTACCCCATGATAACGGGAGTAGATGAAATAAAGGCGGCAAATGAGATTGTTGAAAGGGTCAGGGAAGAGTTAGTACGGGATAATGTGAAAGTAGCAAAAGACATAAAAATCGGAAGCATGATAGAGACACCGGCTGCAGCCCTTGATATAAAACATATATGTGAAGTGGTGGATTTTTTAAGCATAGGAACGAATGACCTTATTCAGTATACTCTTGCCGTTGACCGGATACTTGAAAGCGTGTCCTATTTATACAATCCTGCTGATATATCTATAATAAAAATGATTAAATCTATAGCCGATGCCGGCAGAGAGTCGGGTAAATGGGTAAGCGTGTGCGGAGAAATGGCTTCCGATAATCTTTATACCGAACTTCTTATAGGCCTGGGTATAGAAAAGCTTTCAATGAGCGCGCTTTCCATACCTAAAATAAAACAGCTGGTTATAAAAACTGATTTTCAGAGGTGCCGGGAACTTGCCTCTAAAGCTTTGTCTATGTACAGACCTGATGATATAACAAAGCTTCTTAAAAGTTCTAGAGACGAACTTCTTACCGGCAAGGAGGGGTCTTTATGAGAAACTTCACTGTGATAGCTCATATAGACCACGGAAAGTCCACTTTGTGCGACCGGATACTGGAGTTGACCGGAGATATTGAAAAGGGAAATCACCGGGATCTTATACTTGATTCTATGGTTCTTGAAAGGGAAAGAGGGATTACCATTAAAGCAAAGGCCGTAAGAGTAGCTTATAAAGGAGAGATCCTTAATATGGTTGATACTCCGGGTCATGTGGATTTTTCTTATGAGGTTTCCCGAACACTGGCCGCCTGTGAGGGAGCGGTTCTGGTGGTTGACGCTTCCCAGGGGGTAGAGGCCCAGACAGTTGCCAATCTGGAGTCTGCGTTGAAAAGCGGGCTTCGCATAATACCTGTCTTAAATAAGATAGATTTGCCTACGGCAAGGATAAAGGAATCGGAAGAGGAAATAAGGGGGGTGCTGCCTGAATATAAAGGAGAAATAATTAAAGTAAGCGCTAAAACCGGCGAGGGAGTTAAAAATTTACTTGATGAAATCATTAAAGAAGTTCCGCCTCCTGAAAGCGAAACCGAAAAGAGCTCCGGGCTTATATTTGATTCTGTTTTTGATTCTTTTAAAGGAGCGGTGGCATATGTAAGAATAATGGGAGGGAAATTCAGGGCAGGTGAAAAAATCCGCTTTATTAATGCTTCAAAGGAGTATGATATTAAAGAAATGGGGTATTTTGGGGTGGGAAAGATGCTTTCGGTAAAAGAACTTTCTTCCGGAGAGATAGGTTATATTATATGCGGAATAAAGGATATAAGAGACATAAAAATAGGGGACACCATTACGTCTTCTAAGGATGGGATGAAAAAACCTCTTAAGGGCTTTAGGACTCCTAAGAACTTTGTGTTTTCAGGGCTTTACCCTGTTGATAATGCGGAATTTGCTAAATTAAAAAAGGCCCTGGATAAGCTTTCCATTAATGATACTTCTTTTAGTTTTCACCCGGAGGATTCTCCCAGTCTGGGGGCGGGATTCAGATGCGGTTTTTTGGGAGTCCTGCACATGGAAATAATAAAAAGCCGGCTGGAGGAAGAATACGGCCTGGAGCTTCTTGTGACAAAGCCCCAGGTGGAGTATATAGTTGACGGAGAGGTTGTTGATAACCCCATAGATTTTCCTCAGTACGGGTATGAAAAAGTTAAGGAGCCTTTTGTTCAGACCACGGTTATAACTCCCGATGACTGCCTGGGCCCACTTTTCGAGCTTTTTGAATCCCGAGGCGGAAATCATGTGGAAATGAAGTATATAAACCCCATGAGGGTTATTATAAAGTACGAGCTTCCTTTAAGGGAATTGGTAAGCGGGTTTTACAGCCAGCTTAAATCCGCAAGCCGTGGTTATGCTTCTCTGGATTATCAGCATATAGGCAATCGGGAGTCGGCTTTAACCAAGCTGCTTAT
>JBNJFW010000204.1:0-2696 GCA_051747165.1 Elusimicrobiota bacterium
GAAATAAAAAAAGAGATGAAGGGGTGGGGATGAAGGCTGTTGTTATTATACCCGCGCGGCTGGCTTCAAGCAGGCTGAAGAGAAAGCCGCTTGCGCTTATAGAGGGCAAGAGCCTTATCCGCAGGGTCTATGAAAATGCCCTGAATATAGGGGGCGCAGATAAGGTTGCGGTGGCAGCTGAGAGCGAGGAAGTTAAGGATGAACTTGAGTCTTTCGGGGGCGAGGTTGTTATGACTCCTTCAGAATTGACTTCGGGTTCGGAGAGGGTTTTTTATGCTTTTGAAAAATTTTATCCCGATTATGAGATAGTTGTGAATCTCCAGGGAGATGAGCCGTTTATTAGTACTTCTTTTGTTCAAAGGCTTATAGAGGTTTCGCGCTTAAGCGGAGAGGGCATTGTTTCCGGCTACAGTACGGTCGGCCCCGGGGAGGCTTCAAGTGATTCTGCGGTTAAGGTGGTTTTATGCGATAATTCTTACGCCCTCTATTTTTCCCGGGCGATGATTCCCCACGGCGCTCGTGTATATAAAAAGCATATGGGTGTGTATGTGTGGAGAACCGGGATGCTCAGGGACTTTTCCCGGAGAAAAAAATCATATCTTGAAAAAACAGAAAAGCTTGAGCAGCTGAGGGTTCTTCAGTCCGGAGGAAACATAAAAATGCTTGAGTGTGAAAATGATTCTCTCGGAATAGATACGCCGGAAGATTTGAAAAAAGCCAGAGCAATTTGTGCCTCCGGGAGTAAGATATGAGCAAGTCCGAAAAGTTTTTTTTAAGTGAGGAAAGGCCGGTTTTTGTGGCCGGGCCCTGTGTAATTGAAAATTTTTCTATGCTTAAAAAGACGGCTCTTTTTCTGGATGGTATAGCCCGCAGCAGAAAGAAAAATATTGTTTTCAAGGCTTCTTATGATAAGGCTAATAGGACGTCCGGCGATTCTTTTAGAGGTCCGGGTTTAAAAAAGGGGCTTCAGATGCTTGCGGAAATAAAAAAGGAGATTGAACTTCCCATTTTAGTAGATATTCATTGCTCAAGCCATGCCAGGGCGGCGGCCGAGGTTGCCGATTGTCTGCAGATACCTGCTTTTTTGTGCCGCCAGACCGATTTAATAAAAAGCGCGGCTTCTACCGGAGCTGCGGTGAATATAAAGAAGGGCCAGTTTATGAGCCCTTATTCTATGAAGCTCCAGGCAGAAAAGGCCCTTTCCTCTGGAAATGGGCAGGTGATTTTTACCGAGCGGGGTACGGTTTTCGGTTACGGGGACCTTGTTGTTGACATGAGGGCTATTGTTATTATGAAGGAATTCGGGTTTCCGGTTTTGTTTGATGTTACTCATTCCCTGCAGAAGCCTTCTTCGGGAACCCGGAGCAGCGGCGGAGACAGGCGCTTTCTTTTTCCTATGTCCAGGGCTGCTATGGCCTGCGGAGCGGATGGTATATATGCGGAGGTTCACCCTGATCCGGACAGGGCAAAAAGCGACAGGAAAACTCAGATTGATTTTAATTGTTTTGAAAGGATGCTGGATGAGGTGTAAGAGTTGTAAGGCTTATAATAAAGAGAACCGGGATGTTTGCAAGAGATGCGGCAAACCTCTGGATGCAGGGCTGTGGCAGCCTTCGTGGGGGTGGTCTTTAAAAGTTCTGGGGATAATATATGCTGTTTTGTTGGTGTTTTATGTTGGCTTGAGGGTGGTGCTGTGAGTCTGGAAATGGCGAAAAAAGTTTTAATGCAGGAGGCGGAGGCTTTAAGGAATATGGCCGGGGAGCTGGATGATTCTTTTCTCAAGGCCGTGGATATGATAAGCGAAGTCCGGGGAAAGGTGGTTGTAATGGGAATAGGCAAGTCCGGGCTGGTGGGCCAGAAGATATCGGCTACCCTTTCATCTACGGGAACTCCGGCTCTTTTTCTTCATGCCGGTGAGAGCCTGCACGGAGATCTTGGCGTTGTTGAAGAAAAGGACATTGTACTTGTTTTTTCCATGAGCGGATCTACGGACGAGATATCACTTGTTTTGCCTGCTTTAAAAAATATTAAGGTTCCTATTGTAGCGTTTACCGGCGACCTTTCTTCCCGTCTTGCGGCAAGCAGCTCGCTTGTAATAAAAATTAAAGTGGAAAGAGAAGCGTGTCCTATGAATCTTGTTCCCACAACCTCCACTACTGTGATGCTGGCGGTGGGAGACGCCCTGGCTCTGTCTCTGCTGAGGAGAAAGGGTTTTAAGCCGGAGGATTTTGCCAGTTTCCATCCCGGAGGCGCTCTGGGAAGAAGGCTTCTTACTTCTGTGGGTGATATAATAAGCCGGGCCGGGGTTAATCCTGCGGTTAAGGAGTCTGATTCGGTTAAGGAAGCTCTTTTGGTTATGACGGCCTCCCGGGTGGGTGCCGCATCGGTTGTGGATTCTTCAGGCCGTCTTGCGGGTTATTTTACGGACGGGGACTTAAGAAGATGGGTTCAGAAAGACAGCTGTATAATGGACAGGAAAATCAGCGCCGTAATGACTGCTGAGCCTATGACTGTAAGTCCGGATACGCCGGCAGTAAGAGCAAAGGAGATAATGCAGGAAAAAAAGTTTGACAATATGCCTGTTGTAAACGAAAAAAGGGAGCCGGTGGGAATTATTGATGAAAGAGATATTATACGGGAAGGAATATAACGGTATGTTTGAAAAAATAAAAGTTATATTTATGGATGTGGACGGA
>JBNJFW010000205.1:0-2636 GCA_051747165.1 Elusimicrobiota bacterium
AAGGGATGTAATGATATTTTTGCGGTCCCACGACGTAAGTTCCGGCTATGCGGTTAAGATATTTAAAAGATACGGAAAAGATGCCCTGCGGATTGTAAAGGAAAACCCCTATAAACTGGCAGAAGATGTTTTCGGCATAGGCTTTGTCCTGGCAGACAGAATAGCGGAAAATATAGGCATAGAACGGGATTCTTTAATAAGAGCCTCCGCCGGCATTCTTTACACACTAAATAAACTCTCAGAAGAAGGCCACCTCTACTATCCTGCCGACAAGCTTATCCAAAAAAGCTCCTCCCTTCTTAAAATAGACAATTCAATTATTAAAAAAGCTTTAAATGAACTCATATCCGAAAAAAAGATAGTCAGGGAAGGAGAATCTGTTTATCTTGCCGCCTATCATTTTTCCGAAAACAGTGTAGCCCAGAGGCTTAAAGCTTTGGTCTCCGAACCGGTATCCTTTAAAAAGTTTGATTTTGAAAAAGCCCTCACAGAAACCCAAAAAGACATGCCTTTTAAACCGGCTGAAAAGCAGCTTCAGGCCATAAGATGCGCTTTTGAAAACAAGGCTATGGTTATAACCGGGGGCCCGGGAACCGGAAAGACCACTATAATAAGCATGATAATTAAAATATTTTCCCGCTCCGGCATGAAAGTTCTCCTTGCAGCCCCCACGGGCCGGGCGGCAAAAAAAATGTCCGAAGCCACAGGCCGCGAAGCTAAAACCATCCATCGCCTTCTGGAATACAGCATAAAAAGCGGCTTCAAAAAAAACGCTTCAAATCCTCTTGACTGCGGCCTGCTGATAATAGACGAATCATCTATGATAGATATTATTTTAATGCACCATCTACTCAAGGCTGTCCCCCCCCATTCCAACCTTATCTTTGTAGGCGATGTCAATCAGCTGCCCTCCGTAGGTCCGGGTGATGTGTTGGGGGACATAATAAAATCTTCAATAGTACCCGTAGTAGAACTTAAAGAAATCTTCAGACAGGCCCGCAAAAGCCTCATAGTCAGAAACGCTCACAGAATAAATAAAGGCTTAATGCCTTTAACCAAAGATAATGAAAAAGAGCTTTCCGATTTTTATTTTATAGAAAGTGAAAACCCCCACCAGGTTTTAAACATAATTCTTGAACTGGCAAAAAACCGCATTCCCCAAAGATTCGCCCTGGACCCCATTGATGACATCCAGGTGCTCTCCCCCATGCACAAGGGTACCGTAGGAGCCTCCAGCCTCAACAGCGAACTTCAGAAAATCCTAAACCCCCACTCCAAACCTTTCGGAGAAAGCAAAGAATTCAGACAGGGGGATAAGGTTATGCAAATTAGAAACAACTATGAAAAAGATGTTTTTAACGGAGACATCGGGAAAATCATAAAAATAGACCCGACCAGCAAAAAGTTAACCATTTGCTTTGAAGACAGGTATATTGAATACGAATGGGGTGAATGGGATGAGGTCATGCCCGCTTACGCTGTCTCTGTACACAAATCCCAGGGTTCCGAATACCCCGCAGTTATAGTACCGGTTGTTATGCAGCACTACATACTACTCAGAAGAAACCTGATTTACACAGCAGTGACCAGAGGCAGAAAACTCACCGTACTTGTAGGTTCAAAAAAAGCCCTTGCCATGGCCATAAAAAACAACAGTACGGCAAAAAGATTCACACAGCTAAAAGAAAGGCTTAAAGACAAGTAAATGGTTTTGCTAATGTTTTTCAGCCTGAAAGTAGCAAATATACCAATGATGAAATTAAAAAGATATGAATTATAATTATGTAGCTGCATCTGGTCTTATAATTTTTTTAAGTAGCACTATAACTTCTTTTTTTGTCCTTTTCAAAGCAAATAATAAAAAGCAGGGAATTACTTGGGCTATATTTTCTATTTCTGTCGCTTTATGGGGTTTGGGTTTGTTTAAATGCTTCTCCTCTCAGCATGTTAATAATGCATTATTTTGGGGTAGATTTTTAAATTTATCAGCAGTTTGGATACCCATATTTTTTTATACTTTTGTTTCGGTTTTTATTGATAAAGTAAAAAAATTAGAAATGATTATATATTATAGTATTACTGTAGTTTATTTTGTTTTTATGATTCGTAATCCCTACCTATTTATAAAAGAAGTCAAGTCTGTAATAAATTTTTCATATTATCCAATTGGGGGAAGTTTTTATGCAATATTTCCCGTGTTTTTTGCTTTTTTAGTTTTTATAGGAATAATTAGGCTGGTTAAATTCTATTTGCGAAGTAGCCTATATAAAAAAAATCAAATAAGATATCTTCTTATGGGAATAATAATAGGATTTTCAGGTGGTGCAACAGCTTTTCCCATATCATTAGGTTTGGAGATTTACCCATTTGGGATAATTCTTGCACCCTTATACATAGTTGGTGTTGCATATTCGATTATAAAATATCACCTTATGGATATCAAATTAGCAATTACACGAAGTCTTGTATTCAGTTTTGTCTATATTGTAATTCTTGCCATTCCACTGGTGATTATTTCTATAGCCGGAGATTATCTTTTCAACCACCTGGGACCTTATTGGGTCTATTTACCCGTACTTCTAACAGCCATTATAGCCAGCCTGGGCCCTACCATTTACAATAAACTAAAAAACAAA
>JBNJFW010000206.1:0-2621 GCA_051747165.1 Elusimicrobiota bacterium
CAACCTTCTAATCTCATCAAAAAATATCTCGGTCTGGTCTACTCCATCTTTCTCCACTCTATAATGAACCCCGTCATAAAAAAGCCCGTCATGGTTGCCGAGAGTATAAAATACCTGTTCCGGAAATCTGTTTTTAAGCGCCATTATTATGTTAATAAGCATTATTGAGGCTTCCATTTGCTTTAAATCATACGGGCTTTCGGGATGCACTGCGTCCCCCATAATAACTAAAGCGGCTTTTCCGGATTTAATATCCGCCCAGTTATTTCCCGCACTTAATATTTTTGCCAGATTTTCAATGCGTCCGTGCAGATCTCCTATAGGAATCGCCCTAACTCCTTTGGGAAGATAAACCACATCACCTGGGTCTCCGTTTTTATTTTTCGGCCTTATATGCTCAGGCATATTGGCTAAGGTTTTGATGACTCCATCTATATTGCTGTGGGCTGTATCAGCAGAAGGCGTAAATCCTTTTACTTTAAATTTATAATCAAGAGTCCTTCCAAGTGAAAAAGATTTCTCATAGTATTCCTGTAAAGTGTCAAAACTTCCATAAAGCATTGCGTTATAAATTTCTTCTTTCTCTGAGGCAGAAAAAGAACTAAGTCTTTTTTTCAACAAATGCTCTATGTTTTCATTTCTTTCATTTGCCTGAGTCTCGGTAATTTTACCTTTGTTTACCTCATATTCGCCAAGTTTTTTCAACATTTCCAGAAATATTTTTATCGTAAATTTTATTAAGTCCTCATCTTTATTTTCAAAAAATCTGCTTGCATTTTTTTGGGCCAATGCGGATTTCCGCCTTGAAAACTCATTTTTTTCTTCTTCTGTCATTAGCGCAATATCAGCATCAGCAACTCTCAAATTCATCAATTCTTTTATTGCCGCTTTCAAATCTTCTTTTTCTACTGCTTTTTCTGCTTTTCCTAATTTTTTATATAATTCTTTAACTATAACTCCATAAGCCTTTTCCATACCGCCGGAATTGTATTTCAGGCCCATGTCATAGACATGCCCCATGTTGTAGGAGTCAATTCCATTAATAGCCCTGCGTATTATCTCCAAAAGTGTATATTCTTTATCTGATTTCTCAGACTTCCTTGCTATTACTTTAATCTCTTCGGCAAATCCACTTGGTATAACACCGTATGAATGCATTTCTTCAGCTGCCCGGATTGCGGCAGCCATTTTGAAGTCTTCCGTGCTCATCTGAGTAACTTCCAAATTAACCTCGGACTCTTTTAAAGATTTTCTTAACGTGTCCTCTATTGTTTCTATTACTCCAGCAAAATCCTCCGGTGTCTTTACCTGGGTGAAATCTCCCGGGTTCTGCTCATATACACCTAAAAATTCATCTCTTCTTTCTTTTTCAACTTTTTCACTCTGATATGCTTCTACCATTATGGCGTACATCATATTCTGAATTTTTGAGTTGAATTTACCCTTATCATATTCTATCATCCAACCGACTCTTTTTTCTGCCATACGATTGCTTAATTCAAACCAGCGCGCTATGAATTCATTTTTTCCGTATTCTTTTATGAAATTCCTAAGCTCCTCTCTCATTTTTTGAACAGCTTCGTCTCTCCATATTGCCCTGTTTACATATTCCGTAAAAATTTCCTCACCTATTCCCATTGCTGAAAGCACGGGCAGAATATCAAAAACAAAAGAATTTGAATTGAAATACTGCTGAAAAGCGAAGAAATAAGCCTCTTTGCTTACGGGCTGATCAAGCTCGGGAAGCTGTACTTTCTTTGAAACAATCTCATCCTGCTCATAAAACATATTTACACCTTCTATGTTTATTAATGCTCCGCCTTTAAGCATCTTTATAGAACCAGCTCCTACATTTTCAACAAGCAAATCAAAGGCCTCGGCTATCATCACAAGCTTACGTCGATGTTCTTCTTTTTTGGAAGCATGCTCTCTTACCTTAGCCACAAGGTCTTCTATAGCTTCAAGTAATTTTTTGGCTGTAACTTCGTCTTCTGTTAGATTAAGTTCGGTTTTTGTTTCAACTCTTAATTTTGTTAAATCAACAAGCGTGTCATTTTTATCAGTATTCAATTCAGCTTTTTGAGAATTAACAAATACACCCATTCCCTCGCGCTCACTATCCATGGCTTTTGATACTTTTCTATAATTTTCAGCGCGACCAATATCATCTCCCTGGACTTGTACAACGTAACCCCCGGCTTTATTCTCTCCATACTCCAACATGGCCAGAAGCGTTTCCGGATCACTTAAAACCGCATCCGGAATGGTACCATGACCCGGTAGGGTAAGCTGTTCCATTCCGTCCTTTTCTTCAGGAGTAAAATTTGTTGTATCAATTTTAATCGAAATATCCTGGACTGATAGTTTCATAATTTCATCCATTCGCACTGAACCCCGGATATATTCAATTAACTGTACATAGTTATGATCTTCACCTCTCAAAATATACTTGGCTAACCATTGAGAAGTTCCTTCTCCGGCAATGATTATTGCGGGTTTTTCCTCAGAAGCCATATCTCTTTATAAATGCAGTATCAGAAAAATCTCCATTATGCTCAAATTGTATATTTCCCCATTATCTGTGCGAGTAACTTCAAATAACGGGGAAGTAAGTTTATCCG
>JBNJFW010000207.1:0-2600 GCA_051747165.1 Elusimicrobiota bacterium
GAATTTTCCTGTTTCAATCTCTCTCAACCCGGAAAACCCGGTTGGGAATAATGCGGCCTGCCATGATTTAATACGCTCACAGGTAAGAGGTTTATCATAATTATCTGTTGCATCAAGAAGCATATCTATTAAACCTTCAGCATTTCTATCCGGCTGCTTTAAACCCGCATTCGGCAGTCCTAATTTTCTGGCTACTGAAGACCTCACTGTTTCTTTATCCAAACGCATACCCTCGATAGCCGCAGTTTTTATTGTTTCTTCAGTCAGTATTTCTTCTCTTGATTTTTGACTATAATCAAACCCCAAAGATGATATTTTGTTTATAAGTTTACCCTGTGCCAGCCGGGCCCGGCTTAGAGATTTAATTATCTTATCACTATTGAATTTAAAATCAGGCCATTCTTCCAACTGCCAAATATAACGCATTAAAACCTCCTATTCGCTTCATTATCTGATACAATTATAATGCATAATCGCTTCATAGTCAATAATGTGAACTACCCATGTTAATTAAGTTTTAAAAGTGCACACCCTGAAAACCGCAAAAAATGTTGTATCATTGAACCGGTAATTAACGTTTCATAGAAACCTACAAGGAGGTTCAAATGGTACAACTACACAAAAAATTTACTGATGACCAAGTCAAGCAGCTTTCTCTACCACCATGGAAATTCCAAATTTACGATTACTGAAAACAAAAATCAGCAATCTAAAAAGTGTGCACTTTTAAAATTTAGCTAACACACCGCTTATGAGTCATACGAAATCCTGTACTGAAGGGCTTCCGCCACATGACTCTGCTTTATTTCTTCTTCCTCTTGCAGATCGGCTATTGTCCTGGCCACCTTAAGGCCCTTGTTGTATCCCCGGACCGAAAGACCGTACAGCTCCACTGCAGAAGCCATAAGCTTGCGCGCTTTAACTGAAAGGCGGCAGCACTTCTCAATCATCTTTGCTTTCATTTCCGCATTGGAGAATATATTCTCATAGCCGCAAAAGCGCTCCTTCTGAAGAGCTCTTGCCCTTATCACCCTTTTCATAACCGTCTTTGAACTCTCCCCCGCCTGCATGGCTTCAATTTCCTTTCTGCTTACCGGAGGTACATAAACATGCATATCTATGCGATCCATTATAGGGCCGGAAATCCTGGACCGGTATTTTTTTATCTCCGCCGGAGAACAGGAACACTCCCTGTTTTCCACACCCCGGAAACCGCAGGGGCAGGGATTCATAGCTGCTACCAGCATAAAAGAAGCCGGGTAGCTCACCGAATGCAGGGCCCTGGAAACAGTAATACGCCTTTCTTCCAGGGGCTGGCGTATAACCTCAACCGCCTGCCGTTTAAATTCGGGAAACTCATCCAGAAAAAGCACACCCCGGTGGGCCATTGAAATCTCGCCCGGCCGGGGGACATTGCCACCCCCTGCCAGAGCTATATCGGAAATCGTATGGTGCGGAGACCTGAAAGGCCGGAAAGAAACAAGGGCCTTTCCCCGGGGCATGCTGCCCGCCGCCGAATGAACAAGGCTCACCTGAAGAGCTTCTTTAAGGCCCAATGGAGGAAGGATGGTGTTGATTCTCCGGGCAAGCATGGTTTTTCCCGAGCCCGGCGGGCCCGTCATAAGAATATTGTGAAAGCCGGCGGCCGCTATTTCCGCAGCCCTTTTTGCCATATACTGCCCTTTTATATCGGAAAAATCACAGTCATAAGAAAAAGAATTATTAAACTCACTCTCAATATCAAAACTGAAAGGCTCAATGCTTTTAGCGCCGTTGAGAAACTCCACCGCCTCTTTTAAAGTTTTAATTCCGAAGACCCTTATGCCTCTTACCGCGGAGGCCTCCTTTTTATTCTCATCGGGAAGAAGCAGAGTGGACATCTTTCTGCGTTTAAGCGCGCGGGCAACGGAAAGAGCCCCCCTTATGCCCCTTAAGCTTCCGTCCAGGGAAAGCTCCCCCAGACAGGCCACACCCTCCAGAGCACCTTTTTTTATAACCCCCCCGGCGCCAAGTATTCCCAGGGCAATGGGAAAATCAAAAGCCGAACCTTCTTTTTTAACCGAAGCCGGGGCCAGATTTACCGTTATTTTTTTTACCGGAAAGTCATAGCCGGAGTTTTTTATGGCCGCATTAACCCTGTTTTTGCTTTCTTTAACCGCCTTGTCTCCCAGCCCTACGGTTGTATATGAAGGAAGGCCTTTTCTTATATCAACCTCCACCCTTACAGGATAAGCTTCCACCCCGAAAAGCGAAAAGCTGGTTCCTATGCTCAGCGGCATCTCAGGCTTTAAAAGCGTTTCTCAGCAGCTTAACTGAATCTCTGAAAACAGCCACCACATCAAACCTCAAGTCAGTATCACTTATATTGTTCTCGGAAATATAGTGTTCCGCCAGGGTTATAAGTTTTTCTTTTTTAAATCTATCCACGGATTCAAGAGCAGTTCCGTGGGAATTGGTATTTCTGGATTTGACTTCTATAAAGCAAAGCGTATCTCCCTCACGCGCTATTATGTCTATCTCCCCCGCCCGGCAGCGCCAGTTACGCTTTATTATTGAATAGTTCTTCTGCTTTAGAAAAAAAAGAGCCTTTTCCTCGCCCT
>JBNJFW010000208.1:0-2587 GCA_051747165.1 Elusimicrobiota bacterium
TTCCACCTCCTGCTGCTTTGTTTCAAGGTTAAGCCTTTCTTCCGGATATAGAGGCATGAGATCCTCAAACTTCTCCCGGGCCCTTATTATGGAAGGGTCTTCCCCGTTAACAGCCTCAACTTTAAGCAGGGCATGGTAACTCTCGCTGTTTTTGGGAGGCCTTACCGAACCGTAAACCGTATCTCCCTTTCTAAGCAAAAACTTCTTTATCTGTGAAGGCGATATGTAAATATCATCGTTGCAGCTTATATAATTGTTTTTGGCTGACCTTAAAAAGCCGAACCCGTCCGGCAGAATCTCCAGGACGCCTTCTTTATAGATTTCGGATTTTTTTTCATTCTCCGCCTTTAAAACTTTCAGCGCAAGCTCTTTTTTATTTAAAGAGCTGACATTTTTAATCTTTAATTTTTTAGCCAGCTTCTTAAGCTCGGTAACCTTCATTTTTTGCAATTCACTTATTCTCACCTTTTTCCTCCTTAATTTTTTCCACTATATCCGCAGCTCTAATTTCAACTTCTCTTAAAGAGCCTGAAGTATCAATAATAATATCCGACTTCTGTTTGCAGTTATTTCCCGGGGCTTGTATTTCAATCCACTTTTTGGCCCCGGCGGGAGTAATTTTTCTTTTTTTGCAAACCCTCCTCACGCACTCATCAACTCCGGCAGAGGTCATTACAATTAAATCAAACATGTTTTCCCAGCCTGCCTTAAACAGCAATGGAACTTCGGCCGCCGCAAACTTACGGCCCTCTTCTTCCCACACCCTGAAAATTTTCTCTATTTCACTTTTCACCAGCGGATGGGTCATATCTTCCAGCTTTTGCCTGAAGTGACTCCCGGACAATATCTTTGCGGCGATTTCATCTCTTTTCAGTTCGCCTTTTTGGTTAAAATATTTATCCCCCCACTCTTTTCTTATTTGCTGCCAGAGAATATTTCCCGGCTGCTGAAAACTTCTTACCAGCTCATCCGCCGAGACAACCGCAATGCCTTTGCTCTTAAAGATTTTCAGAGTCAGGCTTTTACCCGAGCCCATCATGCCTGTAAGTCCTATTCTCAGCAACTTTTAAGGCTCCCCCAGTCTGTCCCCCTTTTAAACTCAACAGGCAGAGGTACTTTGAGCCGGGCTGCATTTTCCATTAAATTTTTTATCAGCGCCCTTGCCTTTTTCTCCAGGGACAAAGGCAGCTCGAAAAGCAGCTCATCATGTATCTGAAGAATGAGTTTTATTTCACCCCGGTTAAAATCAAGTTCTCTATCCAGCCGGACCATTGCTTTTTTTATGATATCCGCCGAACTGCCCTGTATGGGAGTATTAATAGCCATTCTTTCACTAGTAAGCCTTCTGTTATAATTAGAAGAATTAATTTCCGGTAAATACCTTCTCCGGTTAAAAATAGTTGTGACGTATTTCTTTTTTCCGGCCTTCTCAACTATTTCATCCATATACTTTTTTACTCCCGGATAAGCCGAAAAATACCTTTCTATGAACGTCTCGGCTTCGCTTTTGCTCATGTCAGACCTTTTTTCAAGGCCCCAGGCGCTCATCCCGTAAACAATGCCGAAATTTACAGCCTTTGCTTTATTTCTCATATCAGCATCCACATCATCCTCGTCAACCTCAAATACGGCCGCCGCAGTGCGCCTGTGTATGTCCTCTCCCCTTCTGAAACTTTGAATAAGATTTTTATCTCCTGATATATGGGCCAGGGCCCGTAAATCTATCTGGGAATAATCGGCGCTGAGAAAAATATTTCCTTTTTCCGCTATAAAGCTTTTGCGTATTTTCGTTCCCCGCCGGGTTTTAACAGGTATATTCTGCAAATTCGGCTCGGTGGAAGAAAGCCGGCCGGTTGATGTTCCTGTTATGTTAAAGGTCGTATTTATCCTTGATGTCTCCTCGGATATAGACCGGGGAAGAGGATATATATATGTTGACAAAAGCTTCTGAAGGCCCCGGTACCTGCGAATCATGGCGGGAAGGGGGTGCGCGGATTCAAGTTCCTCCAGCACATCATCGGCAGTTGAATACCCGGTGGCAGTCTTTCTAAGGGGTTTAAGCTTGAGCTTGTGAAAAAGAATACGGGAAAGCTGTTTTGAAGAATTCACATTAAATTTTTCCCCCGCCTCGGAAAATATGTTTTCTTCAACTTTTTTCAACTCGCCTGAAAACTCCTTCTCAACCTGTTTAAGTTTTTCCCGGTCCGCCTTTATACCCCTCATCTCCATCTCGGCAAGAACTTTTAAAACAGGCAGCTCAATTTTATAATAAAGCTCATCAAGCTTGTTTTTCTTTATCTTTTTTTCCAGAACTTCTTTTATATTAAAAACAGCATTTATTTTTGACCCCACCAAAGACTCCGTCTCTTTTATAGCGGAGGCGGAGGCCGGTTTTTCACTTCCGGGAGACCAGCCGAGATGCTTTTTTGCCATTTTATCCAGACTGCGTTTTCCGGATTCCCCGCTTACAACATAATCGGCGCTTATGCAGTCAAAAGCAGGCCGGGCTTTTCCCGCACCCTGCTTTTTAAAATACTTATACAGACTTTTAAAATCATACGTTGCAAGTGCGGAATTTTTAAGTATG
>JBNJFW010000209.1:0-2529 GCA_051747165.1 Elusimicrobiota bacterium
GTGACTACTGTTATAAGTTTGATTTTATCTTTTTTCATTCATCAGAGGACATGGTGTTTTGTATGTCCGGTGGGAACTATTGCTTCAGGCGCCGGAGCGAAAAAGTATAAGATAAAACTGGAGTCAGAAAAGTGCACCCTCTGCGGCGCTTGCGCCAGAGTATGCCCGGCACAGATTATTCCCTACAGTTATAAAGATGAGGGCACTGTCAGAATTGAAAACAGGGATTGTATTAAATGCGGGCTGTGCGTTTCTGCTTGTCCCGAGCAGGCTCTTAAAAAACCTGAATAATATAAAAACATACGGGATAGAAGTTTTAAGTGAAATCCGGGAGGTATAATATGGGTAACAAAGGTAAGCTGATTGCAATACTGGTCCTTGCCATTGCTATTGCTGTTCTTGTAATTCAGAACATGGCTTTGGTTCAGGTGCGTTTTCTTTGGTGGCTAGGAGAGCTGCCGGTTGCTCTGCTGCTGTTTTTAAGCGCGGCAGGGGGCTTTATTATAGGTGTAAGTGCGGCGCTTTTTACAAAATCCGTGAAAAAATAAAGAAACGGCTTTTAGTAAAATACAACTTTAAAACAACGGTAACAATAGGAGTTTAGAAATAATATCTTGCCCCTAAACCGCCGCTGAAATCTATATCCGTGCTTGGAATAAGGTCCAGTATAGGCACAATTTCAACGAAAAAACCAAAGTGGTCGCCTTCCATTATATATGAGACTCCGAACGGCACCCGGATTCCGGCTTCGCTCTTGTCTTTAAATATAATTCTACCCCCTATACCGTAGTAAAAAGGCATTCTGCCTTCAGTGACTTCAAATAAATCAAATCTGTGATAAAGATAATCCGTATGTATATGTACGTATCCTTTTTCCCGGAAAGACCAGCTGAGCGCCCCGTCAACCGCCGTTAAGTCGCTTGTCCACAGCTTGCCGCTTATTCCGGTGGGCTCGCCTATAATTATTCCTACACCCTTTTTATCTACCATGGCCCCGGCTGTTTGGACCGTGCTTAAAGTCAGTAAGGTTATAAGCAGTATCTTATACATAAAGCGCTCTCCTTTTAGTTTTATTCATATTTTTGCTTTAACTTAATTTCATGTTAATCTTATGATTCTTTGATAGTTGTGTCAATAGCTCCGGGTTTTAGATTTTTGATTTGGCCGGAAAATTTAATATAATTTGCGTATATGAAAAAAATAAAGAACTTTTTAATAATAATTTTTTCCTTTTTCGGGATGTCGGCGGCAGTTGCAATTTTGCCTGCTTCGCGGGCTTACTCTATGGAAATTACTACTTATTCTGTTGGCCGGAGGCAGGCGGAAGCTGTTAAGGGGCAGCTTCTGGTGAAATTCAAAAAAGGTGTTTCCCAGGAAAGAAGAAAAAAAACAATAAATATGCGGGGGGGCAAAAAAATAAAAGAATTAAAGCACTCCGGTGTCGTTAAGATTGAGCTTCCCCATCATGTTATGGAAAAGGCGATGCATGAATTCGGGCGCGACCCCGATGTTGAGTTTGCCGAGCCCAATTTTATTTACCGCACCCAGGAAAAAAAGCACTTGTACGAGAGGTTTTTAATTAACGGACAGGAGAAACAGCAAAAGCTTCTCAGAAGGCAGTTTGAAAAGATGGAAGACGAAATGAGTAAAGATGAGGAAATACCAAGCAAGAGCGAAGTTCTTAAAAGTTATGAACCGGCATATGGTATGCCCCACCCCGAAATGACTTTATCCTCCAATAGTCTTCCTCCCGCATATGATAATATTCAGGAAATTGAGGATAGGCAGTGGGGGCTTGCAAGAATCCGGGCTCCCGAAGCCTGGGAGTTTGAAACCGGAGAAGGGGAAGCAGTTATAGCTGTTATAGACACAGGTATAAAACTTGATCACCCTGATCTGGTGGACAATATATGGGAAAATCCCCATGAAATTGAAAACGGAGAAGACACCTCTGACAGCGGTTATATTGACGACATACACGGATGGGATTTTGTCAATGACGACAATGATCCCAATCCGCTTGCTTCATTTGAAAGTCACGGATCCCATGTTGCGGGAATAGCTGCAGCTTCCGGGTCTAATAATACGGCGGGAGTGGCATTGGGTAACAGTATAATGTCCCTGAGGGCCTTAGATGAAATCGGCCGGGGAACCCTGGATGATATAGCTGAAGCCATATATTATGCCGCAGATAACGGCGCCCATATAATAAACATGAGCCTTGGAGGCAGTGATTCAGAAATAATGGAAATTGCACTAAACTATGCTTTTGATCAAGGCCTTGTTTTAATAGCGGCGGCGGGAAATGAAGACAGCGGAATGATGTTATATCCGGCCGGCTATGAAAATGTTATTGCGGTGGGAGCTACAGATATTGATGACAGCAGGGCTTCTTTTTCCAATTACGGAGAAGGCCTTGACCTGGTTGCCCCCGGTGTGGACATACTATCAACCATACCCCCGCAAGAGTATGGCAGCTATTCGGGCACATCCATGGCGGCTCCTTTTGCAGCCGGCCTTGCTTCACTT
>JBNJFW010000210.1:0-2524 GCA_051747165.1 Elusimicrobiota bacterium
ACTAACAATCTCATCTTTACTCATATAATAAGGGGAGTACATCCCCCCGTCGGCAAGCATTCTGTAGAGATTGCTTATTTCCAGAAGATTAATATCACATGCTCCCAGTATAACAGAAAGTCCGTAATGGCTGTTCTCTTTAAGAGAGCTTACTCCCCCATCTTTTAAAAACTCCAGAAAATTATCTTTTCCCGTACTTTGAAGCAGACGAACAAAAGGCACATTATAAGAATGGGAAAGAGCTTCTTCGGCAGTTACAAGCCCTCTGAACTTTTTGTCAAAATTATAAGGTTCAAAATCACTGTAACTCACAGGGACATCCTTGAGCATTGTGCGGGGAGTTATTATACCTTTTTCAAGGGCAAGCGCATATAAAAAAGGCTTAAGAGTCGAGCCGGTCTGTCTGGGGGCTTTAAAGCCCCGGACCTGTCCCTGGGGAGAATTAAAATAATCCACCGAACCCGCGGCAGCCAGAACCTTGCCGCTATTATTCTCCAATAGAACCACGGATGCGTTTGTAATTCCTTTATTCTCAAGCGATTTTCTGTAATTTTCTATTTTTGCTTCAACAAATTTCTGAAGCCCGCGGTCAATAGTTGTTTGATACGATTTGCCTCTGCCTTTAAGATAAAAATAATCTGAAACATGGGGTATATCCATCGGGAAGCTGTTTTTTTCAATGTCAATTGTACTATTAAAAGCTTTTTCAAATTCTTTTGAGCTTATTTTGTTTTTTTTCTCCAGCCGCCTGAGCAAAAAGTTTCTTTTTTGAAGAAGAAGCTCTTTATTTTCAAAAAAATCAACGCCGGGAATCTGCGGAAGATTGGCTAAAGTAGCAGCCTCGGCAAGTTTCAGCTCTTCGGTAGGTTTAGAGAAATAATAAAGGCTTGCCGTTTCAAAGCCCACTATATTTCCTCCAAAAGGAGCATAGTTTAGATACATCTGAAGTATTTCTTTTTTGGAAAATCTTATTTCATACTGAAAAGCGCGCAGTATTTCAAGAAACTTGGAAAAGAAAGTACGGGGTTTGGGCTCAATTATCCTGGCCAGCTGCATAGTTATGGTTGAGCCCCCGTTTATAACTCTCCCGTTTTTTATAAAACGATAAAAGGCTTTTAAAAGCGCAATTGGATTTACACCCGGATGGTAATAAAAAAACCTGTCCTCCTTTTCCAGTATACTCTCAAGCAGGTGCTTGTTTAAAGAATCAGTTTTTTTATATATTCTCCACTGCTGGTCCCGGGCAAGATATACCCTGGCAATACTCCCATCGGAATATTTTACAACCGTAGAAAGCGGCGGATTTATTGATTGGGGAAGAGGAACAATAAAAGTCAGGCTCAATGCAAATAATGCAGTGAAAATAATTGAAAATATAAAAAGCCGGGCCCCGGAAAAATTTTTATTTAACTTTAACATTCCTCATGTTCCCGTAATAAAAATATTCCGGCAGATACATTACTTCTGCCGAAGGCCCGGGCATTTGAAAGCTGCCGCTGAAATTCGCGCGCACCGCAAAGTAAAAAGAAGCTTTTTCTCTTGAATCCAGAGTACCGAAAACCTCTATGCGGTCATCTCTTATGTCCATGTGGTCAAACTCCCACTGCTCCTCAGGCACCCAGGCGGGCTTGTGATCGCCTTTAAGCCTGGGGTTTTCAATTTCAAAGCCGGAGGGAATGCGCACCACAACTGCAGTATTTTCCTGGCGAGACGGGGTTAAATTTTCGACATTTACCTCTATAATGCCCAGATCCCCCAGAGAATAGCCATTTTCAAAAGATTTAAGACCACCTTCAATGTTGCGCGAGTTAACTTCAAGCTTAATGCCGCTATAATCCTGATCTCTGGTAAATTCAACAGGATACCCGCTTATGCTTATAAAAGCAAATGAATCGGAATCCACTTCAATATCCAGATTTTCAAAAGCGGATAAGCCTTCGGCATTAATTATATGTCCGTTGGAAGTTTTATCAAACTTCATTTTTCTTCCGTCGGCATTAAGCACGGCTTTTTTTACCTCTTCTATATTCAGATTTTTAATTCTTTTTCCCAAGGCCATAGTGCTCCAGGCAAGCTCCTGGGTGGTAAAAAAGGAGGAAGAAACCCTCCGGTCAAGGCGGGAAGCTATTTTACTCTCATATTTCTTCTGCCTTTCGGCTCCGGGGTCAATCATTTCAAGCACATAGAGCTTCATGGCCATATAGCGCAGAGTCGAGTAATAAGTTGAATCATTATAGCGCCTGTATTCCGGGAAGTCATCAATAAACTCATTTATAAGCTCAAGGCCCTCGCTTTTGTGACCGGATAAATACAAAGCCGCGCCCATAAGAAAAAGCTCCTCATTTCTGCGGTAATAATTTCCGGGCCGGTTCCGCAGCCGTTTAATATCTTTGCGAATTTTAGAAGAATGGCTTTCACCGGCAAGGGCAAGCACAAAGTAAGCATAAGCCTTGCTGTACTTATAACTCCTGTAAACAATTAGCCTGTTTAAATGCCTTAATGCTCTTTTAATCGAATCCTGCGG